>NZ_JBHZCN010000041.1:0-1596 GCF_042755465.1 Kitasatospora sp. NPDC059160
CCCGGCGGCGGTCAGCGCCGCGGCCGCGGCCGGGGGGGGGGCCCCGGGCCGCCCCCCGCCGCCGGTGGGGCGGGGGGGGCGCACGGCGGGTCAGGCGCGGGTGGGGGCGGTCCGGATGACGGCGAGGACGAACTCGACCGCCTCGGCCCAGGTGCTCAGGACGGCGGGCTCGCCGGTGGCCTCCACCGCGAGACGGCGGCTGGTGAGCTGGCCGAGCGCGGCCTCGGCGGTGCGGTGCACCTCGTCGGGGTAGACGAAGTCGGCCTCCAGTTCGGTGAGCAGTTCGCGGGTGCCGGTGCTGATCCGCGTCGTCAGCAGGCGCAGCGTCTGCGGGTCGACCGCGCCTTCGGCCGGGCCGGGGCGCAGCACGGTGCTGGTGGCCCGCAGCCGGGTTCGCTCGGCGAGCTCCTCGACCAGGCCGAGCAGGCCGGCTCGGCCCTGGGCCAGGTCCAGCTGCTCCTTGGCGTTGGCGATCCGGGCGGAGGGGATCCGCTGGCTGGGGCGCTGGGCCTCGTCGTACGCGCGGTCGGCGTCGATCGCGGCCGCCTGCCGCTCCTTTCGGGCGGTGCGCCAGGCGAAGCGCCGGGCCGGGTCCTCCAGCCAGCGGCCCAGCACCACCAGCTGCGCCAGCGGGTCGGGGGAGTGCTCCATGTCCAGGTGGGTGGCCATCCAGGTCGGCTTGCTCACGGGGTCCTCCTATATAGGGGAGAGGGGGTGGGTGCGTCGGGCACCGTCGACCGCCGCCGCCCCGTACCCGGGGCTGGCCGAGTTCGGGGCAGCGGCGAACGACAACCAACCGACGTGGTCAGGCGGTGCGGGCACGGTTGCGGGCCGCGCGGCGCTTCATCGCGCGGCGCTCGTCCTCGCTCATGCCGCCCCAGACGCCGGCGTCCTGGCCGGTCTCCAGGGCCCAGGTCAGGCACTGCTCCATCACGGGGCAGCGGCGGCACACGGCTTTGGCCTCTTCGATCTGCAGCAGGGCCGGGCCGGTGTTCCCGATCGGGAAGAACAGCTCGGGGTCCTCTTCGCGGCACACCGCGCGGTGGCGCCAGTCCATCGGTTTCTCCTTCTTCTCTGTGTCGTGGGTGTTCGTGCTCAGACGGTCTCGGGGAACCGGGCGGTGCGGGCGCGCTGGAGGAGGGCGGCGACGGTGTCGGGGTGGGCGGCCTCGTCCAGGACGTGGCGCTGCTCCAGGAGCGCGCCGCTGGCGGCCGGGGCGGCCAGCGTGCGCTCGGCCCAGAAGGTCAGGGCAGCGACGCCGGGCTCGGCGAGGACGCGGTCGCGGCGCTCGTCCCAGGCGGAGCAGTGCGTACGGATCCGGGTCTCGCCCAGGGTGCGCACGCTGATCTGCCAGGGCGACTCGGTCCGAATGGCGAGGACCTCGTACATGTCGTTCCAGTAGCCGCAGCGGTAGATGCCGCCGACCTGCTGCGGGCCGAGCTGGCGGGCGACGTAGCGGCGGTAGGCGGCCTGCTCGCGCCGGGCCTTGACGGTCGATCCGGTGGTGCTGGTGCTCTTCATGACGGCCTCCGGCCGGGAAGTTCACGGGCGCGCCCGCTGCGCCCCAGGCCCCCGTCAGGGGGGCCCGCGGGGCCC
>NZ_JBHZCN010000041.1:1606-28260 GCF_042755465.1 Kitasatospora sp. NPDC059160
CCCCGCGCGGGGGGGCGTGGGGGGGGCCGGGGGGGGGGGGTGGCCCTCCCCCGCGCCCGGGGGGGGGTTTCGCGGGGGGGCCCCCGCCCCCCCCCCCGCCGGGGCGTCCGGGGCGCAGCGGGCGCGCGGGGAGGGGCGGTCGGTCAGCTGGCCGCGCGGACGCGGCAGCGGATCTGCTTGCCGATCGGGGACGGCTCGACGGTCCAGCCGGGGGCGAGGATGTCGATCAGGGTCAGGCCGCGGCCGGACTCCGCCTCGGCGCTGTCGGGGGCGGTGTCGGTGCGACGCGGGGCGGTGTCGGCGAGCGGGTCGTGGACCGCGACGACCGCGTCGATCCCCCGGGAGCGGTAGACCTCCACGACCAGCGGGACGTGCTCGCCGCAGGCCCGGATCGCGTTGCCGAGCAGCTCGGACAGGACCAGCTGCGCGGACTGCGCGGTCTCCAGGTCGACGCCGTGGGCGACCAGGACGGTCAGGGCCAGGGCCCGCACCGTGTGCACGGTGTCCTGGTCGGCGGTCAGGTGCGCGACGACGCCGCCCGGGCACTGCCGCAGGTAGAGGCCGGGGCGGGGCGAGGGCAGGACCGGGTCGTGCCCGGTCAGGCCCTGCGCGGTCCCGGCACCGCAGGCGGTCGCGTTCATCCCGTACCGCCCTTCGGCTTGTCGGACTTGGGCACCGGCTTCCCGCCGGCGAGGCTGCGGACGACCGCCAGGTCGGGCACGGAGGTCACCGCTGGCCACCTCCCCGGCGCTCCAGGGCCCGGCGCAGCAGCTCGTCGGCGTCCGGGTCGCTGTCACCCGGGGCGAGGGTGAGGTCGCGGCGTGCAATGATGTTGTGCAGCAAGGTCGTTGCCTCTCTCATAGGCGGCGTACTCGAAGGCCTCGGGAGGGCAAATCCCGAGGCCTTCGGCTTTCCCAGGGGCGGCTCCTGCCGTCCCCCGTCGTCACCCCTGCGGGGCGGGAGTGGTGACGACGGGGCAATGCAGGGACGGCGACGGTCAGGCGGTCGGCCGCACCGCGGAGGCGGCCCTCCAGCCAGGTGGCACGGCCGGGTGGTGGCCGCCCCGCCAACGCAGGCCGTGCTGTAGGGGGCTGGCGTCGGCAACCATCTGCCTCTCGGTGGGCGTACGGGCCGGCCCGCGATACGTCGTCGAGCGTCCGGCCCACACCTCCAGGGCGACGGTCCTGTCCAGCAGGTCCTGCAGAACGCGTCGGGGCAGTCGGGCGTGAAGCACGGTTGATCTCCCGGGGGTATGCGAAGCGGCGGGCCCGGTCCCGGGCCCGCCGCAGGCGGATGAAGGCGTGTTAGAGGGTCGTCCAGGTCGGCTGCGAGCGGGCCGGGACACTAACCCGGTGCTCCGCGGTTCAGGAGGGTCGGCGCTTGCGCACCGGGTTGTTCGCGAGCGTCTGCTCGGCGGAGCGGCCCTGGGGCAGCGGGCGATCGCCCTCGGGCACCTCGATGCCACGGATCGGGGGACGTGCACCGGCCAGCGGCTCGCGGCGGGCGGTGTCGGCCTCGTCGACCGCGCGGCCGACGTCCTTCCAGGCCTTCGCCCGCACGGCAGGAGCGGTCCTGGTACGGGCCCGCTCCTCGACGCCCCGTGCCGCCCGCTCGACCGCCTGCTCACGCAGCCGCTTTGGCTCCTGGTTCTGCCTCCAGAGGTACTCCACGTACAGGCGCTGCCCATCCCGGCACCGTCGGACCTCACCGGCACAAACCGAGCAGCGAACGCGGTGCTGCTCGAAGGCCGCTCGGGCGGAATCGGCGGTCGGCTCGGCGGGTCGGAGCTGGGAGAGCGCCGGAACCGCCGGCGTCGGGACCTTGCGCAGGACCCTGGTCGGCCGACGAGCCCCCGCCTCCGCGGCCACCTCCGCCCGCTGCGCCGCCCACCGCTCGACGGTGAGGTCGGCGGTGATGCGGCGGTTGGTGTTGGCACACCAGCGGGTGTCGAGGGTGCCGGCCGGGTCGGTGTGGTGCGGGACCAACTTCGGGGTCGTGCCTCCCATGCCGGTGATCGGGCACCAGGTCTTGCAGGCGGGGCAGACGAGGTGCTCGGCGCCCGGGGTCAGCTCGATCTGGTTGTTCGGCAGGGAGGACAAGGCGAGGGGCGCGAGAGCGCTGATGTTCTTCGTGCGAGTGCGGCGCTTGCGCTTGCAGGCGACGTCGGTCGAGGGGGCCATCGGAAACTCCTTAGCTTGGAGTGACGAGGGGACGTGATGCTCTCTCCGCCACCGAGGCCGGCTGCTGCCGAGTCCTAGGGAGCGGACAGCGCATCAGCGCTGTTCCAGGACAGATGCTGTCGGGGGATTTCGATGGAGCTATCAACCCCGACGCAAGAGCGTCTGCCCTCCGCGGCAAGCCGCGGACGGTTGGTTCTGCGGGGGTTTCCCCCCGTTGCCTCCATCAACTTACATAGGTCACCTAGTCATCGTCAAGTAACCTGGGTTATGTCATTTACGTGAGGAGGTGGCTACCATGACGGGCATGACCGAGCCTCAGCCCTACCGACGCGTCGAAAACGCGATCCTCGCCGACATCAGATCCGGCCATTTGCGCCCCGGAAGCAAGGTTCCCAGCGCCAAGGAGCTGGCCAGCATGCACGGCGTCGCGATCGGCACCGCGCAGAAGGCCGTCGGTTCGTTGAAGGACAAGGGCCTTGTCGTCACGGTTCAGGGGCTCGGCGCCTTCGTGTCTGACGTCTCGGCAGACCGGCCGCCGACCACCGAGGAGCGGCTGGCCGCTCTCGAACGACGAGTTGTCGAGCTCCAGCAGGAGATCGACGAACTCCGAGGTGTCGGACAACCTGCGTAGCCTCCCCGATGCCGGTGTGCACCCCTCCGTGGGGCCATCACCAGGATGATCGGGAACAGTGACTGCGCGTGATGGGCTCCCGTGCGTACAGCGTGCGACCGGTGTGCGGGTGTCCACGGACAGAGCACGGAAGGAGTGGGAACGTGGGTGCTATCGATCAGTGGACCGGCCATGAAGCGACGCTGCTGCAGCGCTGGCTCCGAATGTCCGTAAGACAGTTCGCGGCACGCCTCGGCGTCAACCCGGCCACCGTGACGAACTGGCGGAAGGGAGGACGGAACGTCGTGTGCACCCACGAGACGCAGCAGATCCTCGACCGTGTACTAGACCTGATGCCGGCGGAGGACAGGAGCGACTTCCTCGCGCGGGTTCACCAGGACCTCGCAGGTCCCCAAGTCCGGGCTCTCGGCTCCGGCTTCACCGTGGTCTCGCACCAGTTCCTGCCTGTTCACCTCGGCCTTGATGCCAGTGCCCTGTTCCAGATTGCCGACTCGCACCCCTGCGGCCCGGCGGACCTGGAGCAACGCATCCTCGCGGTCCCCGGGACCAGGACCTCGATCCACATCTTCAAGTTCGGCATCGCGGTCGCACACCTCAGCGAGCAGCTGACGTTCAACAGCCTTACCGAACTGGCCCTCTGGCGTTACCGTTCGTACGGCCAGAATCGCGACTTGGTTCGAGGCCTGCTCGCGGACCTCGTCAACCGGCAGACCGGCGGAGCAGCACGGGGCATCCCGGTGCCGGAATACGTACTGTCGGTCTACGAACTTGGGGCACACCCATGGCACGGTGCCGACCTAGACACCGCGCTGCAACTGCTGGCGACACCATCGGTGCTCGTGGATCGGACCGACGACTCCAACCCGGTTCCCTTGGGCGCCGAGGTCGAGAGCCACCGGTTCACCGAGCGGTGGGCACACCCCGAGTCCGTCATGTTCCGTGGCGCGGTGTCACGCGGGGTCGCTGGCTGGTCCGGCATCGCCTACCGGCCCGAAGTCGGTGAACGGGCCCTGTCCATCGACGACATCGTGGCTCTGCAGCTCGACACCCAGGCGCTGTGGGCCTTGTCCGCCCACCTGCTGCGCCTGGTCGAGGAGGGACTCGATCCCGAGCTGCCGACGCCGTTCGGATGGCGCTGGCTCCGGGGTGCGCACAGCAGGTTGGTGTCAGCCCGGCCGACGGAGAGCGCTCAGCACCGGGCACTGCGTGCCGCAGTCATCGGTACCAACGACCTGTCCCAGCGGTTGCAGGACGCATGGGGTGCCTTGAAGGAGGTCTCGTGACCACCCGGTTCGCCGAGGTGCGGCAGGACTCTGCCGTCCTGGTAGCCGTCGACGTGCAGGCCGGGTTCGTGCGGGAGTCGAGCGAGCACGTCGTGCCGACGATCGCCCGCCTGGTGAAGGCCTGGCAGCTCAGCGGTGGGGCGACGATCATCGCCACCTTCGCCAATGCGGAGGGCTCGCACTACGAGCGGATCAGCGGCTGGACACGCCTCCGCTCGCCGCAGGAGCAGGCGCTGGCCCCGGAACTGGCGCCTCTGGCAGCCGCTGCCACCCAGGTCGTCAAGAAGACCACGTCCAGCGTTTTCAAGGCGCCCGGTGTGCTGGAGCTCTTCCGCACCAAGGGGTGGACGGACGTACTCCTCTGCGGGATCGATACCGACAGCTGCGTGCTGGACACCGCGACCGACGCCTACCAGTACGACATCACCCCCTGGCTGGTGACGGACGCGTGCGCCTCCTCCGGGGGACTGGAGTACCACGACGCAGCCCTCCTCCTTGCCCGCCGGAACCTCGGCGGGCACCTGCTCCTCACCGCCGACGACGTCCACCGCACACTCTCCGCAGGAGGGCTCCAGTGACCCGCACGACCCAGCTGCTCATCGTCGGCGCCGGCCCTGCGGGCTGCCTGGCTGCCACTACGGCGGCCAGCGTCGGCATGACCTCGCTGCTGATTGATCCGTCACCAGTTCCCGGCGGCACGCTCTGGCGTATCGGGCACCTCGCCAACTGGCCCGGCTGGACGGACGGCCTGAGCTACGCCCGCGCCCTCGGCCAGACGTTGGCCGGGCTGGACGTCCACTGCTCCTACCTCCAGGGGAGCGTAGTCAGGGTCGAACCCGGCGAGAACGAGGTCCGGGCCGTCCTGTCGGACGGCACCAGCGTGGTGGGGGAACTGCTGGTGGCAGCGACCGGCGTGCACACGGCGGAGGCCACCGAGGTCCCGTGGATCACGTGCGCGCAGGCCCTCCCCCAGCTCACGGGCACGTCACCCTCGGACCTCGGAGCCCTGACCGTCGTCCTGGGCGGGGACAGGCCTCTGGGGACATGGCTTCGGACTCACCGGGACACCGACCAGAAACTCACCGTCTGTCACCCTGCCCGAGACACCTACAAGGTCGACGAAGTGCGCGCGGATCCACGTGTGCAGCTGCACCCGGTGCGGGCGGTCCGCGTGACCGGTTCGGGGCCCTTCGAGCTGGACGTCCTGCTGGCCGACGGCTCCCAGGAGACGGTGGAGGCCGATTCGGTGGTCACCAACGTCGGCACGGTGCCGACGTCGCTGCCGGGCTTGGCGGCTGGCGAGGACGGGTTCTGCCCTCCTGCGATTCAGCATCCGCGCGTCCTCACGGCGGGTGACCTGTGTGCCAGGGACGGCCAGCGGGTCGCCACTGCGGTCGGCAGGGGAACGGACGCCGCACTCACCTTGTACTACCGCTTCCTGCGGCAGGCGGTGTGATGAGCGGTCAAGCCCGACACACGAGTGATCGCAGTGCAAGGGCATGCCCGCAGTGGGCTCCGGTGGGTTTAGGATCAGGTGCGGACCGTTACTGGCTGGTGGGGGGTGGAAGCCCCGCTGGACGGTGCGAGACGCAAAAGGTGAGGCCCCGCAGCATCCGCGGCGGGGAATTTGTGGAAGTCCCGCCGGACTCGGTTGCCCGGGGCCGGTGAGCCAGGAGCTGTGTGGTAGCGGCTCGACTGGCTCGGTAGCTACACCTTTAGCTAGAGGAGGTGTGCGCTGTGATCCAGCGTACCCGTTGGACGGCCCGCCGGCGCAATAGTCGTCGGCCGATGTCGCGCGGCTCACTACCGTGCCCGGCCGCTGCGGCCGAGTACTGGTCCATGTCTTCCCTGTTCGGTGGCATTGTCCGCTCGGCAGGGGTCACCCGTTCGCGTGTCGCCCGTGTTGAGGGCTTGATCCGATCGGGTTGCGTCTCGTTCCGTGTCGTCAGGAGCGAGCGGTTCGCTGTGGCCGCTGCGGGCGGCCGGCGTGTGGGGGTGGGGATGACCTAGGCCTGCGGGGGCGGCGCCTCCATCCGCTTGTCCTCCTTGCAGGGAGGTATTGCGGTGGCGCCGCCCGGGAGCTCGACCGGTAGCAGCCGGTGTCGCGCCCAGATCGTCCTCGTGAGGGACCGCCCTGCCACGGGCCTGTCGCCTCGTACCTCATTCGGTTCACCAGAACCAGCTCAGCCCCACCGGGGCTTTCGCATGCCCTCCTAATGACCTCCCAGGAGAACAGGGCCATGATGCAGCACAGTGCTGCCCAAATCCAGTCCGGCATTCCCGCATGCCGGCAGAACCGTCCGTTTTCGGCCTTCCCGGCTGTGCGGGCGTGTCGCATGGTGCTGTCGGCCGCCCCTCGGGGTGTCCGGTGAGCGCGCACGCGATTTTGGCGTCCCGTCCTCCCGTTCCCGGGCCTCGTCCGGCGGCGGGTCGCCGGTGGCTTCGTGCTGTCCCGAGCCAGCGGGAGTCGCCGGAGGCGCTGCTGCTGGGCGAGCCGATGCGTGTCCGGCTGGAGGCCGCGGTACGGGCGCTGCTGGCCGACGAGTCGGTCGTCGGGCTGCCGGATGCGGCGCGGCTGGCGGCGGTCGTGCTGCTGGCCAAGGGCTCGGTGGAGTGGGGGGTGACCACGCTCTGGTCGGGTGAGCTCGCCCGCTGGCTGGGCGTCAGCGTGTCCATGGTCAGCCACAAGGTACTCCCGCCGCTGCGGGCCCGGGGCGCGGTCCAGACCCGCGAGCACGTGAACGAGGACGGGCACGTGGTCGCGCTGGACCTGCGCTTGGAGGCGGTGGCGCGGGTGCGCCATGCCCGCGACCGGCGGCATCCCCTCGCGCTGACCCGCGATGAGCTGGCCACCCTGCTGCGGCTGTGCGAGGCGTTGTTCGGGCCTGGGTGGGAGCCGACGGGCAAGCCGGCGATCCCGCCGGGCCTGCTGGCCGAGCGGGATCGCCGGGGGCACGGGGCGGCAACCGACCGGCTCGCTCTGCTGCTGCTGGTCCTGTCGTGCCGCGAGGACGGCTGGCTCAAGCTGTGCTCGGGCTCGTTGAAGGCCCCGGAGCTGGGCCGCGGCGCGGCCACGCTCGCCCTGCTGCTGCGCGGCGGCCAGTCGAAGGTCTCGCCGGTGCTGGCCGGCCGGGTGCTGGGGCGGCTCCAGGCGGAGGGCCTGGTCGAGGTGGAGCTGGAGGACGGCGGCAACGGTGTGCCGACCGGCAAGGTGCGGTTGCTGCCGGTCGCCGAGAAGCGTGCCGAGGTCCGGGCGGCAGCGAGGAAGCCGGCCCCCGGCGGCACGGTGCGCCGGGCGGCGAAGCGGACGGTAGAGCCGGTCGAGCCGCCCGCCGCTGAGGCGTGCGCGAAATCGGAGGACTCCCGTGAGCCCGAGGCCGCGTCTTCGTCGGCTCCGGAGAGTGCCGACGGGGATCTTGGTCGGTCGCAGGAGCCCACTGTCGGCCCGGCAGGCCCGCGACCTGCGGAAATGGCAGACGGTGTAGACGGTCCGGCGGATTCTGAGAGTGCCGACTTCCACGCTCCCCACGCTCTGGTGGCTGGTGTTGGTGGTTGTGCTGAGGAGGTGGGTGGCTTGTCCGGCGCTTGCGCCGTTGGGGTGACCCACCGTCGGCCGGAGCGCGCGGGTGCGCGCGAGGATGCCCAGGTTGCTGGCGTGCCCGCGCTGCGGCTTGTCATCGCTGGCCCGCTGCGCGGGGAACAGCAGGTCACGACGCACTCGAACACCCAGGGGACGGGCACCTTCGGGGCCACCGACTGCCTGCCGACGCGCTCTGCCGCGGTCCCGGCCGGGCTGGAACCGGTGACCTCGCTGTGGCTGAGCATCACCAGGGACCACCCTCGTCAGCTGGTGCTCGCGGCCGTCGCCCGGGAGCTCGACCGGCTGGCCGGCTGGACCCAGCCCGAAGGCGCCCTGCGGGCCCTGCACCGGCGCTTGGAGCGGCGCCTCGACGCCGAGGGCGGTCCCGCAGGCGTGCGCGACGCGGTGGCCTGGCTGCTCGGAAGGGGCTTGCCCCAACGGCGGCAGTGCGGACACCGGGCCTGCGACGACGGATTCCACAGTGCGACCGGCACGATGTGCGAAGGCTGCACCGAGGCCTTGGCGGCCAAGCGAGCGCGACGCCGGGCGGCTGTTCGCGACGTCGTCCTGGCCACGCCCGAGCTGTCCTTCGAGGACCGCCGCCGGCTCATCGAGCAGCACCTGAGCGCCCGCACTACCGCGGCTGCCGAGCAGCACGTGGCGCAGCTGGGCGCCCGTCTGCGCCGGGAGGCCGAGGCAGCCGAGCGGGCCGCTCGGCACGAGGCCGAAGCCCGGGTGGTTCCGTGTGCCGACTGCGGTGCCGCGCTGGCGCGGGGTCTGTGTGCGTCGTGCGCGACGGCCCGGCAGACGCAGGCCGTGGTCGAGGAGTACGTCAACCTGGCGCTCGCCTTCCGCGCCGACCTCCGCGACCACCGGAGCTGCCGCAAGGTCTTCGACCAGGCGAACGGCGAGCTCACGGCGGCGATGCGCGAGGCCGTACGCGAGGCCGAGGACCAGGGACTGGCGGACCCTCACGGGGTGGCCTCCAGCAACCGGTTCACCGCCCAGGTGATGGCGGAGAAGATCCGGGAGGAGGCACTGGCCTTCCTGGCCCGGACCTCGACCGCCGATGCCGAGGCCGCACAGGCCTGGGAAACGGAGCAGCAGCGCTACGCGGATCGCCAGTGGGCCCGGGCGGCCGGGGACCGGGCCGCGGCGCAGGCTCGGCAGCGGAGCGCGCGGTGGCTCCTGGAGGAGCGGTTGGACGCGGTACGCGGGATGTGGGCCGGCCGGCCAGCCCGGATTCCGGGGCGCCCGTGACCGGGACCGCCGTCGTCGGACCGCCCACGCGAAAGGCTCCCGCGGCAGCGACCACCGGGGAGAGCGCCACGGTGCTCCGGGGTGCGTGCGAGGGCACCGTCGCGGGCCTGCCGGGACAACCCGTGGCACGGTCATCGATCAAGTCGGTCTGCTGGACGGGGGATTCACGGGATGATGTCTGCCATGCATCAGCGCCTACCGCACCAGGGGCCTGGGGATGCCGTCAGGCCTTGACCTGGCCACGCGTCTTCTGCGGACCTACCGCCGACAGGCCAGGTTCCGCCATCTCGGCCACCCCGCGGGGGCGGTTCCGCCGCAGCAACGTCGTCCACGCGGCAGCGCGCCCGAGCTGCTCGGCGACGTGCTCCTGGCCGACCTCGCCCAGATCGACCGCTCCCGGCTCACCGTCCAGGGCTTGGCCTGGGGCCAGGTGGTCGGCCCCGACATCGCGGCGTACGTGCAGCCGGCCGGGTTCGACGCCCGAGGCACACCGCCACCCGGCGCTCGAAGTCGTCCACCGGCCGTCGACCACCACGGTGCCGCGGATCGGCTGGACGCAGAACCTCCCCGTGGCCGGCCTGGCGACGTGGGAGGACGTAGGCCTGGCGGAGAAGGACCTGCCCCTGTACGACCTCGAACCGCTCACCGAGGGCCGGTCAGCCGGCGGAGGCTACAGTGCGGCCGTGTCCGCTCAGACCTTCGCGCTATTCCGCTCACACGGCCTGGCGGCGCAGGCCTGCGCCGGATGCGGCATGGCTGTGACCGACCGCCACCCCCACTGGCCGGGCGTCTGGGTGAGCGTTGAGCACGAGTTCGGGCCCTGCTGCGACCGGTCGCTTCTCGGCGACGGGGCCCAGCAGCGGGTCGGGCATGTGGTGCGGGCCGCCGATGCCCGCCCGGCCGGGGCGCTGACCGGTTGGGAGCCGCAGCAGCCGTGCCAGAACTGCGCGGCGACGGTGACCGACCAGCATCCCGACTGGCCCGGGCTGTGGGCCGAGGCCGGCCGCCACGGCAGCCCGGTCTGCGCGGTCGTCGGCAACGTGGGCGACGACGCCGGGGCGTACGACCTGCTCGACTACGTGTACCCGCACGTCCCGGCCGGGCTCGACAGCCCGGCCGCCGCCGCGATCCAGGCGGCGAAGAAGGACGGCTACTTCCTGCGGTACTGACCGGCCGGGGGCCAGGAGGGCGAGTGCGCGGGCGGCGCCGGTGCCCGGTGCCGACACGCACCGGCATCTGGGGGACCGGTCTGCCTTGACCTCGGCCGGGGCTGCGGAACCGGTCCTGACTGTTGCGGGAGTCCACAGGACCTGTCATGACCTGCGGATATTCTCCTGTTCTGTGATCATCGATAGAACCGCCAAGATCGTTCCGACCCGGTACAACAGCCGCGAGCTCCGCAAGGCGATGGGCGGGCTGATCGCGGCGGCGGACCACGATGACCTCCTTGCCGCCTGGATATGGACAACCGAGGGATGGCTCCTACGCCAGACCTACCACCGCCTCAGCGAGCAGCTGGACAAGGTGGAGCACGAGATCAAGGACGCCCGGCGGCGCCTGCGCGCGGACTGGTCCGATGCCATGGACCGGACCCCTCAAGAGGTTCGCCAAGCCACCACGCGCAGCCTGGAACAGCTGATCGAAGCCCTGGAAGCAGAACAGGTGGTCATCCGGGAGGGGATCAACACCTGCGCAGGCGCCTGGAAGAGCATGAGCCAGGACTTCGGCATCGACCCGATCCACAAGTTCTCGGACCGGACACCCGCGGATCCCTCCCCCGCCGAGTGCCTGGACGACGTCTGGAACCGGACCGACCACAGCCCCGAGCGGCTCGCGGCCCTTCTCGCCGACCACCGCACCGACATGCACGTCGTCGCCCTCCGCGAGCAGCGCCGCCGCGAGTTGCTGGGCAACGGACCCCTTAGCGTCGAGGGGCAGTTCCTGCGTGACGTCTACCAGGCGGTGGTCGGCTACCGGGACCGGGTGGCCGAGGAGAAGAGGCAGGCCGACGGCGGGAAGCACCCGGGCCGCGACCGGTTGGCGCTGCCGATGAGGATGATGGAGGTGCACGCTGTTGAACGCTGCCGGTGGTGGGCGCTGATCCAAGAGCGGAACGCCGCGCAGGAGGCGGTGGACGCGTGCGCCGACGTGTGGGATGAGATGGCCGAGGACTTCGGGCTCGTACCGGTGGACCAGACCGCGCCGCGAAGGGCGGACGGTCCGGCGCGGGTGGTCGCCCTCGCGAAGATGAGCAGGGACGTTGAAGCCGCTCACTCCCGGCTTGACCAGATCCTGTCCGACCACCGCGAGGCCGTGCACGGCGAGGCGCTGACGGCGAACCGCCGCATCACCTACCTCACCAGCGGGTCGTCTGTCGGCCTGGACGCGATCGCCGAGTTCAGCTACCGCGACTTCGAGACCCTCGTTGCCGACCTAGCGGCACGTGACGGACTGAGCGTGAACCGGGCCCAAGGAGGCCCGGGAGACCTGGGCGCTGACGTCACCGCAGTCACGCCTGACCAGCGCAGGGTCGTGTTCCAGGCCAAGCACACCTCGACATCGCGCACGATCGGCACTCCTGACCTCCAGCGCTTCAATGGAACCGCGAGACCCCACCACCAGGCGGACATAGCCGTGATGATCACCAACGGCAGGTTCTCCGAACCGGCACGGAAGTTCGCCGCCCAACACCGCATACAACTGGTGAACCAGATCGCCCTCCGAAGGTGGGCGACCTTCGGAGACCCGCTCTCCGAGATCGTCGACATGGCTCCATCGATGACCTGACCGACACGTCGGCCAGCCGTCGAAGCAGCTCCGCCAGACCGACCGGCAAAGCCCGGCCGCAGTGCCCGGCACACGGCTCCTCAAGCCCGACAGGCGGCCTGCCGATACCGGCACCATGAGCTGGTACGACCCCCGCAAGGACCCCGCGTTCCTGGCCTGGCGCGACGAGCAGATCGCCGCAGACCTCGCCCGCGGCCCTGCCATGCCCATCGGCGACGTCCCCGAACTCCTCGAAGGCCGACGGCAACTAGGACTCGCCTTGCAGCTGCTGGAGAACCCCGAGGACCCGGGCGCACTCGCAGGGGCGCGGGCGGCCGCGCGCCGGGCACTGGGCCTGGTCCCGCAGCCCCGCCCCGACTCCGAGTGCGCCGTCGAACGCTGGAGGCGACGCGGCTGGTCACGAGAGGAACCCGCCGCGCTGTGCACCCGCCGGACCTGCGGACGGTGCGTGCCGCTGCGCGCGGCAGAGCGGCTGGCCGAGGCCCACCAAGCTGGCACAGGTGCCGTCCCGTCGGCCCCGCGCGCAGGCGCCGACACCCGTCCCGCCACCTGACCTGGCCTGCCCGAAATCCTGCCACGGCCCAGGCCGGGCCCGGCACCGGAGGACGGGACCGCCTCACCGGGCTGGTATCAGGCGGCCGGCGGGTACACGCGCTTGGCGTTGACGCGGGTGATCACGTCGCGGACATCCTCGCCCGTCAGGGACGTCACGCTGCCATCGATGAGGCGGGGAGTCAGGGCCAGCAGTAGGTCCGGCAGGTCAACATCGCTGTGTTCGTCGCGGACATGGTCGGCGATCGTCAGGCAGACGTCAGCCCGATCGGCATCGGCCGACCATGTCGGACCGATGTGGCCGCACAGGCGGCAGCCCGCGGTCACGGTGTCGAGCGTCGTGGTCGTCATGCCCTTCCCAACGCGAAAGCCCGACCGGCGACACGGCGCGGCCTCGGTGACCCGCGGCCTGGCTCGCTGCCCTGGCCGCCGAGCCTGAGCTGGACGCCGACACTCGGCTCGGCGCCCTCGTTCACCGGGCGGCCTGCGCGCCGGAGTCGATCGACGCGGACCTCGTTCCGACGGCGATTGGTCTGCTCCAGCAGCTCGCCACCGACCCGGCGGCCGAGCCCGCGCCCCTGCCTGGGGAGAAGGGCGGGCCGGAGGAGTGCGGACGGTGCGCCTGTGCCGACACTGACGCCGAGGTCGAACCGGCACCGGACCAGGGTGTCCCGCCGCAGATCGCCGCTGTGCTCGCCGACCTGGACCGCCATGGCCGCGCCCACGCCCCCACCACCGAGCTGCTGACCACCTTCCACCGGGTACTGGACGCGTGCCCGGGCGCACCGCCTTGCTTACCGTCCAACTCCGCAGCCCCGATCGAACCTCGCCCCGTGGGCCGCGGACGTGGCCAAGGCGCTCACCGCGCTCGTCGACCCACCCACGCGCCTCCGGGAGACGATCCCGGTGGACCAGGTCCGCGACTACCTGCAAGCCGCCGGCACCGAAGAACTCGTGACCCGGGGGAGTCTGGGCGAAGCCCTCGACCTGCCCGGCCCCCGGATCGCCGCCGCCCTCGACGCACTGGTCAAGTCGGGCCAGGTCGACTACGACCCGTTCGTCGGATGGGTGTACTCCCCCGCTGCCGACCCGTCCTGACCTCGCACACTCCGGACCGCACCGCCGCAACTGGCCGCCGAGCACGGTGGCCTGGCAGCCGCAGGACACCCGGCCAACCCGGCGAACGCCGAGAAGGACGGCCCCGGGAGCTCCCCAATTGGGGAGCTCCCGGGGCCAGCAGGCGCAGCGGACGGCCGTCGAGCCGAGACCCCTCTCAGTGCCTGGGCACTCCCCCCGCACCCCAAGCCGCACGGATCCGTGCGAAAGCCGTCGGCCAACGCTGCTCCCAGGCCCGTACGACCTCCTCCTCCGTGACGCGGAACAGCAGGGTGACCCTGCCCGGCGTCCCGTCCGTGGCCACCAGGTCCACCCGGCACGAGGCCTCCGGTCCCGGGCACCTGTTGCAGCTGCGTGCGGTGATGCGCAGCGGCAGGCCGTCGTCGGGGTCGGTGAGCATGCTGAGCAGGCGGTCGTGGTCGGGGCGGTGTCCAGGGATGAACTCGAAGTCGAACTTCCAGCCTTCTCTGAATTTGCCCCAGGTGGTCCAGCCGGTGAGGCAGGCTGTGGTGCCCGCGGCGGCGAACAATCCGACTCGGCGCAGCAGGGCGCTGGCGATGCGGAAGGGAGGGGGTCCGGCGTCGGGGCTGAACCACGGCGCGAGTTCGGCTTCGGGGGCGGTCGTCGCCTCAAGGGGGGCGGTCCACAGTGGACGGAACCCTGACAGGGCGAAGTCTTCGCGTGCCGCGTCGACGCTGTCGCGCCACAGAGCCGCGGGGAAGCCGCGAAGTCGCACTTGGGCGTTGGTGCCCGCGAGGTGCAGGACGGGGGCGCCCCCGTGGTCAAGGACGACCCGCAGGCCCGGGATGCCGTGGACAGCGCCGTCCTTGACGGTGGGCAGGACCACACGGGTGAACCAGCGCAGGTAGCGGCTGTCATCGGTGAGGTGGAGGTCGAGCCCGTCGATGCGCGGCGTGACACGCTCGATGCCCAGTGGTACGGGGACGGGCTCCGGGGGCCAGGCGGTGGTGTGGAGGAGCCACCATTCCAGCTGTTCCTGGGCCGCGGTTGCGGCGGATGGGACGAGCGGAGCGGCGGGGCCCAGTGCGGTGAGTTCGCGGACCGCCTGCTGGTGGGGTTCGCGGGTGAGTGCCGAACGCCGACGGGCGCGATGGCGGACGCGGCTGGTCGTGGGCATGGTGTTCCCCTTGGACGCCGCCGGCCCGGCGTGCTGGTCAAGGGTGTGGGGTTGAGCCGCTGGTGATCGGGGGTGCGTCGATGGACGCTTCGGCCGGGGGATGCGGGAGGAAGGCCGGATTCCCGCTCGGCGCGGCCGCCTGACGGCCGGATCCAAGAGTGGTGGATTCCGGTACGGCCTGGCAACGACCGTGGCGGGCGTGTTGGCCAGCGAACCGCCGGGACCGCCCGAGGTCGTGGTGGTCACGCTCGGGCTGAGGCTTTCGTCGGGTGGTGGTGTCCGGTCCGCTTCGCGGTCGAGGGCGGGGCCAGGAGGGCGCTGGGGTGCCCGGTGCGGGATCAGGCATGGGCTCGTCACGGCTTCGAGGAGGGGTCCGTTGCGGTGGCGGTTCTGGCGAACGACCGGGCGGCGGCCTCGATCGCGCACCGGTCGGTTCCCGTCACCGTGGTGATGGTCGCGTCGCTCCACCCCAGCGCATGACGCATGAGCACCAGGTCCTGCTGGCCGGCGGTCAGGTGGGCGACCGGGGCCAGGGCTTGCGGGCAGGCTCTGGCGACCAGGGCGGCGCGGAAGAGCCTCCAGAGCGCGGCCGTCGCGTCCGGCGCGGCCAGGACATTCTGCCAGCGGGCCGCGGCCTGGGCGGCGGCGGCGCAGACGGCGGGGTGCACCTGGTCGGGGGGCAGGAGCAGCCGGGCGTAGTCGAGGTAGTGGTGGTAGTGGGACTCCAGCAGGGTGGCGACGCCCAGGGCCGGGTGGTGCGGGCCTCGTGGCGTGTCCGAGGAGCGGGGCACGGTGTCCTCTCGGTCAGCCGAAGGCGTCGGCGGGCGGTCCGGCGTGGTAGGGGTGGTGGCGGTGCACCAGCTGCACGCGCTCCCACAGCGGCAGCACGAAGTCCGGGTCCGCGCGCAGCACTTCCAGTACGGCCTCAACGGCCGGCCAGTCCGGTACGCGGGCGCCGGTGAGCAGTCCGGCCGCGTCCTCGGGGCTCACGCGTCCTCGGGAGATGTCGCTGATGGTCAGGGGGTCGGGGGCGAAGGCAGCCAGGTGGAGGCCGCGCATCGCCGCGGCAAGGGATGCCCTGAACTCGGCCGCGACCTGCGGGGTCGCGACGAACGGGCGCTCGGGCAGGATGCCGTGGGCGGCGTCCCACAGGAGCCTGATGTCGGCCGGCACTCCGCCTGCTGCTCGGACCAGGGCGTCGGCGACCGGCCAGGAGGGGATCCGCTCGCCGGCGAGCACCCGGCTGATGAAGGAAGGCGACACCCCGGCATCGGCGGCCAACTCGCGGGAGGAACGGCGGGAGCGGCGGTGCAAGCACGACAGGGCGCTCGCAAGTTTGGCCGCGGCCACCGGCTGCAGCGCGTCGGCGGGATCCGTCGCCTCGGCGGCATCCGTGACCGGGGCGGCGGCCGGCTCCGCGGGTGGGACCTGCTTGAAGATCGAGCGCTGGCGTTGTTCCGGTGCGCGATGGCCTGTCCCCGAGGGTGCGGGCGTCGTCCCGGGCTGGGTGGCGGGCCCGGATATCGTCCCGTTGGCCGGCTGGACACGCTGACTACGGGCCTCCCGCTGGGCGAGGCGACGGGCGGCGTAGGCCTCGTCCCAGCGCCGGCGCGCCGTTCCGGCGGCCCAGCCGGTCAGCTGACCGATCGCCGCCCAGGGGAGCTTGCGGGTGCGGGCCTGGAGCACGGCGTGCGCCCGGAGATCTTCAAGACTCTCCTCGGCTTCCTGGATCAGGCCCAGGACGGCCTGAACGTCCTCGTCGGCCTCCGCCACTGCCACCGCGTCAGCGGTCTGGGCGAGCTGCCGTGCGAGCGCGAGGTGCTCGCGCGCCAGGGTACTGACGAGGTCGTCGAGCGAGCGGTCGGCCGGCGCGTCCTTGCGGGCACGTTCCGCCTCCTGCTGGCAGCGCGCACGGCAGTACGACGGGGTACGGCCCAGCCGCTGAGGTCGGGTGAAGGTGCGCCGGCACCAACGGCAGCGCAGGATCTGGTTCACGAGGGACTCCGTGCCGGAGGCCGGCCCCGGAGAGCACCACCGGGACCGGAACGGGAGGGGAAACGGTCCCCCGGCGGCCGGGCCAGCCCGTCCGCCGGGGGGAAATCCGAGCGGCGCGAGGCGCAGCGGCCGACGCCGTGCGCCATCGTCCGCGCGGCCGTCAGGTCCTCCGGTGGGCCCCCGGCTTCCGCCTCGCGGGGCCGGTGCTGGTGACGGCCCAGATCAGAGCGGTCCCCAGGCGGAGAAGGTCATGGGTGTCCTGCAGGTCCGCGGCCGTGCTGATGAGCAGGATCACCTGCACCACCGAGGCGACGAAGGCGAGAATCCGCGGATTGCCCGTCAGGTCAACGCCTGCGGCCCCGGCTTTTCGCGTTTGGCCAACGAAACGGGCGGAAATGGTAGCGTCGAGGCGACCGATCTTCCGGCGCGTGCAGGCACGCCGGGACCGGCCCAGGGCAGGCAGCATCACAGGCTCCTCCAGGGTGTTCGGACGGTTGGCGAGTAGGGACCCCGGCGGCTTGGCGACCAACCTCTACCCCGGGGCCCCTTTTCGTTTGTGTCGGACAGTAACCCGCCGCGCGCACAGAGTGTGAGGCGATCCGGGCAGAAATGCGGCTAGTCCTCATATCTACGAGCATCGCCTCCCGTCACCTGCACACCACCGGTCACAATCGTTCAACCCACCGCACGCTTCTGTCATATGCCGCTCTGCCTGCCTACGCGCACCGGGCTGCACCCGCATCGACAACGCGCGGACCATCGGAGGCCACCCGCTCGGCGATCGGACCGACCGGGCCGCCCTCGGCGCCGGATACGACTGCTCCGACTGGTTCTGGATCGGGAACCGGCACCTGACCAAGCACACCCGGGGCCGGATCACCATCGGTGTCTACCCGCTGCGACCCGTCGAAGCCGACGTCCGAGACGGGGTGCGCGCACCCGAGACCGAGCGGGACGGCCTGCGCCGACTGATCGACACCGCCTGGTCCACAATCGGCAGGCCCCGCGCCGAGCCGACCATCGACGTCGGCCGCTGGCTCGGCGTCGGCCCGGTCCTGCTCACCCGGTCCTAGTCGCACACCCTGGTGGTCGACACCGCGCGCCGCGACCTCGACCACCAGGGTGCACCTGACCGTCCTCCGCCTCCGACCGGGGAACGCGCCACCCCATGGCGAGATCGCCTGCACGAGGACCGGCCGCCCGCGAAGCGAAGCCCCCGGCCTGCGGCTGCGCGCCATGCTCTGGAACTCCGGGGCGGGGCGCAGCCGCACGGTCAGCGGACGTGGTTGACGAACATCCTCGACCCGTCGTGCAGGTCGATCGTGGCGCCGTGGCCGACCGCCGGTGGCACCGGCCGCGCGGAGTACACCTCGACGGCGGCGATCTCGCCCGGGTCCGCGGCCAGCAGCGCGGCGACGAGCCCGTGCTCGACCGCCGCCAAGTCGCTCAGTTCCGCAGGCATCGCAGGCCCCACGGGCTTCTCACCCAGCACCGGCTCCTGGTCCGGGTGGTCGCCCCACGCCTCCCCAGGGGCGCTCACCACCACGATCTGCCAGCGGCTCGGCCTCCCGCCAATGTCGATGAGCACGCCGTACGGCTGCCTGCTGCCACCTACCGCATCGAAGGTCTTCGCGGCGGCACCGGGCAGAGACTCGGCGGCGGAGAGCAGGAGCTGCTGAAAGCGGGCAGGGCGCATGGATGAACATTCCTTCGAAGTGGGGGCTACCCGATGGTAGTCCGCAGGCTCCGTACAGCGCCGTAGCAGCGGCCGGCCAAGCAAGTGCCGACCGGACGTCAGGGACGGCCCGCGTCGGGCAGGCGGCCGCGTTCAGGTCCCCGGGGCCACCCCTGCGGTGGTTGCGTTGGCAAACAGCCCCAGAGGGGCGCAGGTCCAGGTGAAGGGTGCGCCGGATTCCGGCGCAGCGTAGACGGCGTCGTAGCTGGAGAACCGGTCGCCGCCGGTGGCGGTGCCGTGGAGGAGCCGGCTGGGTGTGAAGTCCGCGGCCAGCGGCCTGGGTCGGCTCTCGGGGCGGTGCGGCGAGAGATCCCACTCCGGTGTCGCGAGGGTGTCCGGGCCAACAGTGTTGGCCTCCAGGTGGGTGAACACCAGGGAAGGCGTCCTGAGGAGTCCGCTGTGCCAGGCCCGTGCCGGTTCCGTTCCTGTACCCGGCAGGGGCCCCGGAACGGCGAGCCAGGACACGGCCGCGCCCCCGCGCGGTGGCGGCGTCCGCAGGTCGACAGTCCGCGGGTGTGGAAGATCGCGGTGCTGGACGACCAGCACCAGCCGGCCCGGGTCCGGCAAGGGACCGAAGGAACAGGCGACGAAGTGCACGCTGTGGTCCGGGGCGGGCAGGGCCCGGGCAAGCGCGAGCACGGCGTGCCGGGCCCCGGGCTCGGTCAGGTAGACGGTCCACGACGGCGTCGCTTCGGCGCGCGCCGGCGGGCTCTGGTGCTCGAAGACGAGCACCGTGAACAGCCCCGCCGGCGTGTCCAGGATGCCCCCGTGCGACAGCCGCCTCCGGGGCTCGTCCAGGAGCGTCTGCGGAGGGCGGATGACAACGGGCCGATCGGTCATCCTGCGACCGTAGAGGACGGGCCGCAGCGGCGCGCGCAGCCGCTCCGGCCCGTCAACCGGTCAGGCGCAGGGCAACTCGGCGACGTCGGACATGCCCGTCTCGTGCTTGGCCCCGCCGTCGCTGAAGATGTCCGCGGACACACGGAACTTGCCCTTGGCGATTCGCGGCGGTTCCGCCGCCCGGCAGTCGGCGTTGCTGCTCACCCGGCTCACCCGGGTGAAGTCATCGTGGCCGCTGCTGCGCAGCGGGCCCATGACACGCGAGAACGTGCAGAAGTCGCCGTCGCAGTTCGCCCGCTCCAGCGAGGCCTCGACCCACTTGGGGCCGTAGCCGTCGCCGTCGCAGGTGACCTCGGCGTACCACTCGATGTTGTTGTTGACGAGCCGAGGGGCGGGCGAGCCGCCGACGCAGACGTAGTCCCCGGCGCGGATGGTGGTGGCGTGGGCCGGGGCGAGTCCGATGACCGCGAGGGCCAGGGCCGGCACGGCGGCGATGAAGGTACGACGGATGATGCGCATGGGATCCTCCGAATCCGAAGCGTGACGAATCGTGTACGCAAGGAGATCAGGAGGCACTGACAATTACACCCGGTCCGGGAGAAGGGCGACACCCGCCAACCCGCAGCCCACGGGCCAGGCACCGCGGGGGCTGGGGCGGTGCACCACCGCTGGAGGAACGGGCCGGACCCGTGGTGAGCGGAGACGGCGTCGAGGTCGATCACACGGCTGCCCCCGCGAGAGGTCCGAAGACCCTGGCCACGTAGGAGTCGAGCTGGTCACCGAAGGCCGCCGCTGAACCGATGGCAGTAGTGGGCAGGGCGCCAGAGTCGTCGAGCCCGGCGAAGTAGTCCGAATCGGTCCAACCGCCCCTGAACAACACCACGGACAGCTCGCCTCCCAGGCCGGTGAGCACGATCCCAAGGGAGTCGGCATCCACAACTGCAGCCCGGTCCGGCATCAGCTGCTGCGGCCACTCCTGTGCCTCATCGCGCCAGGTGACCGGCTCTACGGTGAGCCCGGCATCCTCCCAGCGGCCCCTCCGCCGTTCGATCTCAAGGGCAGCCTCGTCAAGATCAACAACTCGTTCCATCCACTGATCATGCCGGAAGAGCTGCCCGCCGCGCTGGGACGCTGAGGATCCGTCAAAATAAGTCCGACCGGAACCGCTGGCCGGCCACGGGGGCCCGGGCTGTCGGCCAGACATACGGCACCGTGCTTGACCCGCCAGCTCCTCCTCCCACTGCACGAAGTCTTCCAGAGCGGCCCGCACCACGGCGTCGACCGCCGCAACGGGGCTGCGCCCCTCCCGCCGGGCCTCCGAAGCGATCTCCTGCAGCTCGTCGCAGTCCACCGACAGCACCTTCTCCTCCCAGGCGGCTACCCGCTCCATGCAGGCCTCGACCAGGCAGCGTGACTCCTCAACGACGCCCTGGAATGCGGTGTTGGGCAGCCACTCCGGCTGCCTGGCCGTCGGGACGGTGGGGGCGGTGAACTGGTCCAGCGAGCCGCGCAGGGCAGTTCCGAAACCGACGGAGCATCGGCGAGTCATGCCCCTTCCGACGAACCGGTCGCCGCCCGATGCTGCCGCACGCAACCGGTGATCTGCGGATTCCCATCCGTCCGGCGTCGCACGTCCGCCTCCGCGCGGCGTACCGCAGGACGGCTGCGCCCCGGCCTCCGTATCCGCCCGCTGCTACTCGCCCCGTCGTCGTATCTGGTCCTCTGGCGGATGACCCGCATCGTACGGTATGCATTCCTTCAACTACTCAGTGTGGAAGCCTGGTTAGGCTGCCGGCCGCTCGGCCGCGGCCTGTGAGGGAGGTACGCCGGGATGACCCGATCGCCTGAACCGCCGTGGGGCACCACCCGTATGAGGCCCTATCCCGACACCGCACCCGCCCTCGGCCTCACCGCGGTGATCGACCCGCAGACCCAGGTCGCCGTCTACTTCGACCACGAGGGCCGGCGGGCCGAGATGGGAGCGCACGGGACCAGCACCGACTCCAGTACGCCGACCAGCACCGGCCAGGGCGGCGGCGACGGGAACAGCGGCGGCAATGCCGCGCCCACCGACTCGGACAGCATCACCTCCAACGACCAGGACCAGGGCACCGGCTGATGGCCGGAGACCGGCCGCCGGCCGTGCTGGTGCTGACCAACGTCCACGACGTCACGGCGGACGTGGTGCTGCGCATCCTGGCCGAGCGGGGCGTACCGGTCGTCCGCACGGATCCGGGGGTCGATCTCCACCAGGGTGCCGCGCTGACCACCCGCTACGACACGCACGGCCAGCGCGGCACCCTCACCACCGCCAGTCGCAGCCTGGACCTCGGCCGCGTCCGCTCCGTCTGGAACCGCCGCCCCTCCGTGTACCGGGCGCCGGCTGGGATGGAAGGGCAGGACGCGGCATTCGCCCGCTCCCAGGCCCACTGGGGCGTCGGCGGCATCCTCTCGGCGCTGCCCGGCGCCCAGTACGTGAACCACCCCTGGAGGGTGCGCGAGGCCGAGCACAAGCCGGCCCAGCTCGACACCGCGCTGCGATCGGGCCTCGCCGTGCCGGCCACGGTCATCACGACCGACCCGGACCAGGCCCGCGCGTTCTGCGCGGCGCAGCCCGGCGGCACGGTCTACAAGCCGCTGTGGAACAGCCCCTACACGGGCGACGACGGTCGTGCCGCGCAGGTGTGGGTGTCCGAGGTACGGCCGGAGGAGATCACCGACGCGGTCGCGGCCTGCCCGCACCTGTTCCAGGCCAAGGTGGACAAGGCGTACGACGTGCGCCTCACCGCGGTTGGCGAGCGCCTGTTCGCGGTGCGGATCGACAGCCCCGACCTCGACTGGCGCCGCCGCCAGGAGCTCGTGACCTACACCCGGATCGACGTGCCCGACGACGTCGCCGCCGCCGTGGCCCGTTACCTCGCCGCCTTCGGTCTGGTCTTCGGCGCGTTCGACTTCGCCGTCGACCACGACGGCCACTGGACGTTCCTCGAATGCAACGCGAACGGCCAGTGGGCGTTCTTCCCGCCGCCGATCACCGACCTGATCGCCGAGGCCCTGGCCGACCGACTCCAGAAGGGCACCACCCCGTGAGCTCATCCGCCGAACTGCGCGCCGCCCTCGTCGACCAGCTCACCGCCGACGGCGCCCTCACCGACCCGGCCTGGCGCGCGGCCGCGGCCGCCGTACCGCGCGAGCTGTTCGTCCCCGAGTACTTCCTGCCCGTGCCCGGCAGCGCGCCTACGGCCTACCGGCCGGTCCTGAACGGCGAGCCCGGCCGGCTGGAGGGGATCTACCGCGACCAGACGCTGGTCACCCAGCTCGACGGCCACCTGAGTCCCCCAGACGCCTTGGAGCCGCTGGCCGGTTCCCCCTCGTCTTCCTCCACCCTGCCCTCCCTCGTGCTGGGGATGTGGCAGCGGCTCGACGTCGAGGCCGGCCACCGGGTCCTGGAGATCGGCACCGGCACCGGCTACTCCACCGCCCTCGGCGCCCACCGCCTCGGCGAGGACAACGTCGTGAGCGTCGAGGTCGACCCGCAGGTCGGGGCCCGCGCCGCGCAGGCCCTCAAGGCCGCCGGCTACTCGCCCACCCTCGTCATCGGCGACGGCCTTGCCGGACACGCCGACAGGGCACCGTACGACCGGCTGATCGCGACCTGCTCGATCCGCCACCTCCCCCTCCCGTGGCTGCACCAGGTCAGGCCCGGCGGGAAGATCCTCGCCACCATCACCGGCTGGTCCTTCGCCTTCGGTCTGGCACTCCTCACCGTCACCGGGCCCGGCAGCGCCAGCGGCCGCTTCCTGCCCGGCTACGTCAGCTTCATGGTCGCCCGTCCGCACGACCGGCCACCGCGCCAGCCCATCACCCTGCTCTCCGGCGACACCCGCCCCAGCCGGATCGACCCGGCGATCCTGGGCGACTGGACCGGCAAGTGGGTCGCCCAGCTCGCCGCGCCCTCCGCCGAGATCATCGGCGCCGGCGACCAGCAGATCCTGATGGACTTCGCCACCGGCTCCCACGCCCGCACCGCACCGAACCCCGACGGCGGATGGACCGTCACCCAGCGCGGCC
Source organism: Kitasatospora sp. NPDC059160 (assembly GCF_042755465.1). Classification (NCBI taxonomy): domain Bacteria; kingdom Bacillati; phylum Actinomycetota; class Actinomycetes; order Kitasatosporales; family Streptomycetaceae; genus Kitasatospora; species Kitasatospora sp. NPDC059160. Next base: position 24,775 of record NZ_JBHZCN010000041.1, read on the forward strand.
CCCTGCGCTTGTGGGACCAGGTCGAGTCCGCCGTCCAGACATGGCAGCAGCACGGCGCCCCCCACCAGGAGGGCTTCGGCATCACGATCGACGGCGACGGCCAGCGCGTGTGGATCGGCAACGAGGCCGGCCCCACCTGGAGCCTGCCCATCTAAGGCCTGTTGGGAAGGTCCCACGGCGGCCCGTCCGCGTGGGGTCTGGCGTACAAGGGCGGAGCCCGTCGGTGACCCCTCGTCTTTGCTGGCGACCGCCGTCCCCACGGGGAGTTCTGCCGTCACCTCGTCCGTGCGGCGGCAAGCGACCAGGGGTGGTGTCAGTGGCCCGTGGCACCGTGCCCTCATGATCAACAGTCTTGAGGGCCTGGAGCAGGTCGGCTGGTCGTCGATGGGCCATGCCTACGGTCCGGCCGACGACGTCCCGCTGCTGCTGGAGCAGATGGCCGACCCTGACCCCGACGTCCGGGAGACGGCGTTCAGCCGCTTCTACAGCGCGGTCCACCACCAGGGCGGCGTCTACCGGTGCACGGCGGCGAGCCTGCCGTTCCTCCTCGCGCTCGCCAACGATCCGCAGGTGCCCGACCGCGCGGCCGTCCTCCACCTCGCGCTCAGCATCGGCAGCGCGGCCCTCGAATGCGGCCCCGGCGACGTCTACTACAGCTCGTCCGGCGACGAATCGAGGCCCTACGCGGAGGTCGTGCCCCAGCTGCGCGAGCGTGTCGAGGACTTCGTCCGCCACGCGGCGGATCCCGACCCGCTGGTGCGGCGGGCCGCGCTGCCGGCGCTGGGGCTGTTCCTCGACGACGTCGACCGGGCGTTCGCCCTGCTGCGCGAGCTGCTGTCGGCCGAGAGCGGCACCACGGAGCGGCTGCTGGTCATCGAGGCGGCCGCGGCGCTGGCCCGGCGACTGCCGGCCGCGCTCGGCCCGGTGACCACCTGGCTCGCCGCCCTGGCCCCCGACCCGGCGCTGGACGCCGACATCCGGCTCGCCGCCCTCGTCCACCGGGCGGCCTGCACACCGGAGGCGATCGACGCGCACCTCGTCGCGACGGCGACCGGCCTGCTCCGCCAGCTCGCCCCCGAACCGGCGGCCGAGCCCGAGCCCGTGCCCGGGGAGCAGGACGGGCCGGCGGACTGCGGACAGTGCGCCTGCGCCGACGCCGAACGGGACGGGGAGCAGGGCGTCCCGTCGCAGATCGCCGCCATGTTCGCCGAGCTGGACCGCTGCGGCCGTGTCCACGCCCCCACCACCGAGCTGCTGCTCACCTTCCACCGGGTCCTGGACACGCGCGTGCCCGAGCGCACCGCCCTGCTCACCGCCCAGCTCCGCAGCCCCGACCGGGCCGTGCGCCACGACGCTATCGCCATGACCGGGGACCTGATCCGCTCCCGACGCGGCGACCACACCGCCCTCGTCCTCCTGCTCGCCGACCTCCTGCTCCCCACCGACCCCTACACCGCCGCCGAATCGGCCGAGACCCTCGGAAAACTCCCCACCGCCTTCGCCGAACCCGCACGCGAAGCCCTCGCCACCCTCGTCGAAGCACACCGCACCCAACACGGCCCCCACGTCTGGGCCACACCGCACCCGCTGCTGCGCCGGGCGCACCAGGAGGCGGTCACGGCGCTGGCGGGCCTCGGCGACAAGCGGGCCCTGCCCGGCCTGCTGACGGCGCTCGACACCGGCGTCGACGACTGGCGGGCCGTGCAGGCCGCCGGCCACCTGCCCCAGGCCGCCGGGGAGCTGCTGCCGAGGCTGACCCGCCGTCTCGCCGACGCGGACTTCTCCTCGCCCTGGGGGTCCGCCGCCGACCTGATGGCCGCCCTTAACCGGCTCGGCGACCCGGCGGCGGTGCCCGCGCTCGTCACGGCCCTCAGCACCGCTGTCGAGCAGGAACAGTGGCGCACCGCCGCCGCGGCCCTCCGCGCGCTCGGCGCCTTCGGCGCCAGCGCCGCACCCGCGCTGGGGACGGTCCGCCCGCTCACCGCCGCCGACGACCCGCAGCTGCGCGTCGCCGCGGTGACGGCCCTGTGGCACATCGAGGGCGATCCCGCCGATGCCGTGCCGCAGCTGACCACTCTGCTCGACACCAACAGCCACGAGGCCGCAGACGCCCTCGGCCAGGTCGGTGCACCGGCCGCCGCAGCACTGCCCCGCCTGCGGCAACTACTCGAAGCCGACCATGCCTGGACCCGCACACACGCCGCCGCCGCCATCCACGACATCGCCGGCCCGGCCGAAGCCGACGCCGTCCTGCCCGTGCTCCTCCAGGGCTGGCAGGAGAACAACTCGACCGCCCGCCACGTCCTGGAATGCCTGCAACGAATGGGCCCCGCCGCCGCCCCCGCCCTGCCCCGGATCCGCGCCGAACTCGCCCTCACCCGCCGCAGCGGCAACTTCTTCGACGGCACCGAGTACGACGAGGCACTGCTGCGCGCCTGCCGGGCCGTCATCAGGCAGACAACCGGACCGGCAGAGCCGACCGTCTGACAGCACCTCCTATCTCGTCCGGTCGGCCAGGCGAGATAGGAGAACGCGCGACGTGGGGCGGCTATGGGGCCCAGGGCGACGTCGGCATACCTGGCGCGGGGTCAGGATGTGGGCTCGCGGGTTGCGCGGAGGGGGACGTCGTGGTGGCGTTCCTGGCGAACGACCGGGCGGTGGCGTCGATTGAGCCCCGGGCGGTTCCCGTCACCGTGGTGATGGTCGCATTGCCCCACCCAGCGGGCACCATGTCCTGCTGGTCGGCGGTGAGGTGGGCGACCATGGTGCGGCCCTCCTGCCGCCGGTGCGCGCGGACCCGTTCCAGGGAGTCGGGCCCGGTGATGTCGGCGACCGAGCGGAAGGCGCCTTCCTCGCCGTAGGGGCCCGCTGCTTCACGCCAGCCCTCGGGCCGCACACGGTACTGCTTGCCGAGGAGGGCGACGACGATCTGCGCCTTCTGGCGGCCGAAGCCCGGCAGCGCGTTGATCCGCCGGTAGAGGTCCCGGCCGCCGGCCGCCTCCTCCCACACCGCGGCGGCCCGCCCGTGGTGGCGGGCGATGAGGTGGCGGCACAGTTCCTGGACCCGGCGGGCCATGACCACGGGGTGGTCGTGCAGGGCCGGCGGCGCGGCGAAGAGCGCGGCGAGTCGCTTGGGGTCGTGGCCAGCGATCTGCTCCGCGTCCAGGTCGTCGTGGCCCAGACGGCGCGCGATGGCCGCTGGCGCCGCGAAGGCCCGCTCGGACGGAACCTGCCGGTCCAGCAGGGCGCCCACCAGCAGGGCGAGCGGGCTGCGCGACAGCAGCGCGTCAGCCTCCACCTGCTGGGTGATGCGTACCGCGATGTCCACAGCGGGCTCCTCCTCACGGCGTCAGCGACCGGGTCGCCGGTCAGTGTGACTGAGGCCCATGCCGCGGCGGGGGGGGGGGGGGGGGGCCCCCCCCCCCCCCCCGCGCGCCCCCCCCCCCCCCCCCCCCCCGGCCCGAACTCGTCGGACCACGCGGCCAG
>NZ_JBHZCN010000041.1:28270-77976 GCF_042755465.1 Kitasatospora sp. NPDC059160
CCCCTCCTCTCCCGTGCCGGGCGGTCTGTCCTTGTCCCCCCGTCCCGGCGGCCGGGTGGAGCCCGCTCCCCCCCCCCCCCCCCCCGCGGCCGCCAGCTCACCCGCCTGCTGCGCCCGTTGGACTTGTGCCCGGAACGCTAACTGGCCAGCCGAGCAGCTCCTGCGCAGCTCGCCCGCGCTGTCGGAAGACTGGCCAACAAGCCCGTCCCGTTGGCCATCTAGCGGGTCCGGTCGCAGGCGGGTCACGCACGACCACCACCGGTACGCGACAGGGTCTGCCCATAGTTGGGAAAGCGAGTCCCTCCAGTCCCTGATGGGGTCGCCGTGCCCCATCAGGGACTGGGCAAACAGCACAGGGACTGAACGATTCAGAGCGCGCGCGGCGTCGTAGAAGGGAACGCTGTTCCCCTGCTGTACCCAGGTGGGCCCGAGGCCCTGGCAGCCCCGGGTATTGGCCGGAGATGGCGAGTGGCCAAGGGCCCGTCGCGGTCGCCCCGCTGGCCGGGAGGGTGCCGCGTCTGCGCTTCTGGCGGAGCGCAGGAGTCAGGCGCCGACTCGACCGCGTTGGGAACGCGGGGTCTTCATGCCGACGGCCTTGGCCTTGATGGTGCGGGGGTCGACTGCCTCGCCGGGAGCGCCGGCGGCGTAGGGACCGTCGGGTTCAAGGTCACGGTCGTGGGGCAGCAGGAAGAACACCCGGCGCCGGTGCAGGCCGCTGTCGGGGTCGGCTTCTGCCGTGGCATCGAGTTCGGCGTAGCCGACCATACGACCGTCGCGCAGCCAGCGCGGCTTGCCCTGGCGACGGGGGGTCTTGTCGATGGTCTGGCGTACGTAGTCGAGCGCCGAGAGGTCCTCCAGCCAGACCACGTCCTTCTCGTGGGTGAGAGCGCTGCCATCCAGTAGCGAGCTCATGACCGAAGGCCTTCCTTCTTGGTTGTGGGCGAGGTGGTGGAGGGAGAAGAAGATGTGCCGTCTGCATCGTAGGCGGGCGCGGTCTGCGGAGTGTAGACGGCCGGGGTCGGTTTCCAGCTTGATCCGCCAGCCGCCGCAGCGGGGAGTTTGTCAGTCGGCAAGGAGGCCCAGCCCGGGATAGAACTTGCGGCCGTTGCTCTTAAGCATGTCGTTCGGGGTGGCCAGGCCGAGATCGGTGCGAACGCGGGTGGCGAAGGCCCGGTTGCTCGTGGGGCGGATGCCCTCAGCGGATGTGCACCAGGTCACATAGGCCGCGTAGAGCTGGCCCTGCTCCACGCGCAGTTCTGTCTCCTCGCTGTTGCGGGTGCAACACTCGGAGAGGAACCGACCGATGGTGTCCTCGGTGGTGGCGTAGGCGTCGGTGGCCAGCCGTACCCGGGACGGTCCTTCCAGCGGGTCGGGCAGCCCGGCACCGGCCTGCCGCCGTTCGCGCAGGTCGTGGTAACGGCCGGCTCCCTGGACCACCCAGTGGAGGATGCCCGGTCCCTCGTCGCGGACCAGCTCCATGGCGAGGTTGTCGATCTTGTTCTCGTCGGAGACGGTCCGCTCGAAGGGCACGAGACGGATGCGGCGCCAGAAGGCGAAGCCGCCGGTGGTGACCTCGGGCCGGTGGTTGCCGAGGAGCCACAGGTGGTGGGTGGGCAGGAAGGAGAAGTAGTCCTGGCGCATCCGGCGGGCCTTGATCCTGTCGCCGCCAGTGAGCAGTTTGACCCGGGCCTCGTCGAAGCGGTCGGTGGACTTGAGCTCGGAGCACACCAGCAGGCGTCGTCCATGGAGCTCTGTCAGCTCGGTGGAGTGCTCGTTGTACGCCCCTCGGTCCATCAAAAAGCCCGGCGGCGCGGCGTCGGCGTAGTCGCCGAGCAGCTGCAGCATCACGTCGAGCAGGACGCTCTTGCCATTTTTGCCGTGACCGTAGAGGAAGGGGAGGACCTGGCCGCCGACGTCGCCGGTGGTGGAGTAGCCGAGCAGGACGTGGAGGAAGTCGATCATCTCCCTGCCGGCCTCGTCGTCGCCGAAGGTCTCGTCGAGGAAGCGGGTCCAGCGCGGGGTCGGCATGTTCTCGGGCGCCACGCTGGTGGCTCGGGAATGGCAGCCGCCGGCCGGGGACGGCTTGTGGAGCCGGCCGGTGCGCAGATCGACGACGCCTGCCGGGGTGCACAACGCCCAGGGGTCGCTGTCCAGCTCCTCGGCGGCCATGCTCAGGGCCGGGGAGGACTTGGCCTGCTCCAGGAACGCCTTGATGCCCGCGGTGGAGCTGGTGCGACGGCGGTGGAAGGCGACCTCCCGATCGGTGTACACCAGGGCGGGGTCGCTCTCGGGCATCTGCTCCGCGAGCTCCCCGGCGGCCCACAGCGCTGCCTTTTCCGCGCCGCGCTTCCAGCGGTAGCCGGCCCACTCGTACCAGCCCAAACCCTCGACGTGCCGGAAGGTGTCCTGGTAGAGGCGGATGAACAGCTTGGCGTTGCCGCGGTCGGTGAGGGTGTGGGGCAGGAGGCCGTCCTCCTGCCCCACGACTGCAACCTTGCCCGCCTTCTGCGCGGGAAGGGGAGCGGCGGGGACGAGTTGTTCCTCGAACTCCAGCATCTCCTGTGCCGCGGCAACGGCGTCGAACCCGCGCGGAGCGTCGGCGGTGCTCATGAACGACGTCCTTCAAGGTGGAGCGGGCGCCGTGCACCCGCCGCGAGGGAAGCGGTGATCAGGTCTTCGATCCGGCGGGCCTGCCGGGGACGGGCTGTCAGGGCCGCGGCCAGCAGCAGCGCAGAGGCTTCGTCCTGCCCGAGGGCGCCGGCGCCGACCAGCCCCCCGGCGGTGTAGGCCGCCCGGTTCAGCTTCTCCGTGAAGCCGGCGCCCTCGGGAACGCGGGCGCAGCCCGCGACTTCCTGCAGAAGCGGGCCCAGCGTGCGCGCAGCTGCGCGGGGCCTGCGTCGGCCCGAGGTTGCGCTGACCGGGGCAGGGCTCTCGCCAGCTGCGGGGATCCGGTGGCCGGTGCGGGTCAGCTCGGAGGCGAGCCAAGTAGGCAGTGGGGCGGGCCGTCGGCCATCGCCGACGACTTGGTAGGTGCCGGCGGGAGTCCACGTGCCGGGCGCGACGATGTACCCGCCGTGGGCCCGGACGTCCACCTGCCAGGCCAGGGCGACCTTGGAGCTGGATCCGGTGGAGCATCGGAAGGCCGTGGTGCTGCAGTACCAGATGTGCAGGCCTCCCGAGGGCGTACGAACCCGCAACGTCGAGGTGTCGTGCGCCGGGTCGGGCTGGCCTCGGTAGGCGGCGAGCAGGGCGAGGGTGTCGTACCCGGAGGCCAGGCCTTCGAGGTTGACCTGCTCAGGGATCCGGATTCCCGGCAGAAGCAGCGACCGGTCGGGAACCGTGTCGGAGTGCGCGTCAACGTCGATGACGATCAGGTTCGCGGGACCGCAAGCGACGCCGACCCCGAAGTCCGGTCCCTCCTGCCACCACATGTCGACCAGCCGCGGGTCCGTGGTGGCAGCGTGGAAGCCATGGCAGTACCGGCCCTGTGCGATGCAGGCGCAGTCCTGCGGGTCGTCCCTGAGGTCGCGACAGCTCTTGCAGCTTCCCACGGGGGTCTTGCGGCCAGGGGCGAGAGGATGAACGGGCCAAGCCTGGGCCGCGCACCAGCGGGCCCCCGCGAGTCCGCGTACGGGCATCGCGGGGGCATCGCCGCTCTGCTCGATGTGCACGCTCTGTCCTTCGCTGGATCCCGGTCCCTGGTCGCAGCCGTGGGGAGCGGCCAGGGACCGGAGGGACCGAAGGGACTGAAATCTGGAATGGGCAGAGCCTAGCGTGAGCCGGTGGGGATCCCCGCCCTCGGCCCTTTGGTCACCACCTCAGGTCGTGGCCAGAAAGGGCACGTTGCCTGCACGTAAGCCGCTTTGCCCAGATTTGAGAGAGACCAAAGGGACTGACTTTCCGAACTCTCCGACTGTAGCGATCACCGGCGGCGTGTCTTCCGGACACGCCGCGCACTGGCCCGCTGTTCGAAGCTCAGTCCCTCCAGACCCTCCGGTCCCTGGGGGGGCGAAGGTGACCGGCCAGCCAGCCAGGGGCTGTACGGACTCTGTGTCAGGGCCCGGATTTCTTCGGTCCCTTCGATGTTTTCCCAGGTCAGAGGCCATTATGGCCGATGAACAGGGACTGGAGGGACTGGGATTCCCCATTATGAGCGGAACTTGATTACGTGAGGCAGTGACCCCTTTGTGCGCGGGCGCGTACGTAACCGACCCAGAGAAGGAGATCTGCTCATAATGGGGAATCCCAGTCCCTCCAGTCCCTGGAGCTGTAGTCAGATGTGCTTTGACCTGCAGAAATGCACAGGGACTGAACGTCTCCGAGGGTAGAGACCCAAGCCTGATCAGCGGTCCCTGACTCTGGCCGGCAGCAGGGACGAGGAGAACGCCGATTGCTGGTCCCTTCCGATCCGGACATCTTGGGTAGGGACCGAAGCTCTCCGTCGCTCCACCAGAAGACCTACCGCCCCGAGGCCTCCTGACAGGTAGCCCCGAGCTGGCGAAGCCCAGGCCGAGCGAGGAGCGTCTTGACGGTCTGTCCAGGGTCAAACTCCTCCCCCCGGCCGTCTGTGAGCGTTCCGGACCGCCGGAGAGCGCCGTCGAATAACGCTGGGGCGGTGCCGATGGTCACGGGAGGAACCCGTCGCGCTGTCCCCGCGCAGAACCTGCGGACGGTGTGTCCCCGTACGAGCCGCCGAGCGGGTGGCCGAAGTCGATCGATCAGGTGAACGCAGCGTCCGTTCGGCCCCATGATTTGGTACCGGAGCCGCACCTTCGCCATGATCCGGCCGACCCCCAACGTCGGCACGGCCTGGGCCGCGCCCCGACCAGGAAGCCCGGTGTGCGTCAGTCCGTCCACACTGGCACCTGGCGAGTGACCTCGACCGATGTCCGCACCGTGCCATGCCCGACCTGCGGTGTCCGCGCCGGCCACAACCGGTCAGGGCCAGCCGCCCTGACCGGGAACGCCCGCTCCCGCCGCTCCCCCGCCGACCCTCAGGTGCCCCGGGCCGCGGCCTCCGTCGTCTCCGCGACGACCAACGCGGTGAGCACCGCGACCTGCGGGTCCGTCTCCCCCACGGCCGCCAGGACCGCGTGACCGGGCCCAACCGGAACACCCTCGTGCGCCTCCCGCCCCGCTGCGGACAGCTCGGCGAATGCCGCCCGAAACCGCCCGACCACGTCGCCCTGGTGGTCGTCCTCCAGGTCGTGGAACGGCAGCAGGCAGGTCCACTCCAGGCTGTGCGCGCGCAGAACCTCCTGGCAAAACCCGGTAGTCAAGCACGCCCCCACAACGCAGCCCCTCCTCCACTACCGTGCGGTCAGACTGCTGACTCACCCATTGGGGAGTCCGCGCTGCCGTAGCCGCACCCGAGTCGCGGGGCGGGGCCCTGACGGGCGCCCGAGCCGTCGAACGCTTCGGCCAGACCCGGCCCGCTCACGCGTCAGGACCGGCAAGGGCCCTGAGGTGCCGCAGCCCGCAGCCGTTCGATCGGCAACCACAGCTCCAAGCCGGAGCCGGCGTGCGTAGCCGCACGGGCCCGACGGCGCCCCTGGCCCGGCAGCCACCCGTACGAGAAGGCCTCCAGTGCCGCTACGCTCCGTCAAGTGCGCGAAGCACGAAGTGACATGGCCGACAGGCGGAGGAGTCCCGGTGTTCCGAACACTGCTCAAGCAGTACGAAGAGAACCAGCAGCTCAAGCGTGACATCGCGCGCGAACAATGGGAAGTGGAGAAGCGCTTCCGCGAAGACGACCGCGAGGCCCAACAAGCAGTCCTCCAGGCAAACACGGTCGGTCTCGACGAGCACAACACCACGATGAAGCTCGCCGCCGGCGTCAGCTACCTCACCCTGGTGTGCCACGAGGACACCTGGACCTTCGTGGCGCGCTGCGCCTTCGGCCACTGGAAGGCCACCTGGACCAAGTGCACGCATGACCCCTCGGACTACCGTGGACCGAACACCGCGAGCGTGTACTCCGTGAAGTTCACGGTCTATCCCAACCTTCGGGAAGGGAGTGTCCAGAAATTGCAGGACGGTATGCAGTCCGTCAACCTCTCCGGTCACAATCTGACCAGGATCCTGGACACCCTGCGCACCGGATCCGCCGGACCAGACCTTGTCGACTCGGCACGGTGCCGGACGCTCTACTCGAAGTTCGCCCAGTTCGCCTCCACGGTCGACCCCGACGCCCTGCCCGGGCAGACCACCGGGATCGAGTTCCGCATCGACGACAGCGTGATCGTGGCCGGCACACCGGCATAACCTCCCAGGGCTGGCAGCCGGCCAGCCCGGGTTCCTCCCCTGGCCAGCACGCTCCCAAAAGGCTCAGCGGTGGGCTGTGCCACCTCAGCCGTTCCCCCGACCTTCGGTGCTTCCGCGCACTCGTCGCGATGTCGTCCTCGGCAACGTGGGCGAGGAACAGGTCGCAGGTGGGGGCTACCCGATGGTGGTCCTCGGGCTCTGCACATCGCCGTAGTAGTGGCCGTCGATCCACACTCCGGTCGAGATCACGTAGGTGCCCGCCGGCGCGGTCCACTCCGACCAGGACGAGCCGTAGCCCGGGTCGCGCCCGGCCCACACCGTGCCGGTCAGGTCGCCGGAGGAGGTGCAGCCGAAGTCGTGGGCCCAGGGCCCGTTGATGTTGTTGACGTTCAAGGCGTGCGCGCAATACGTCAGACCCTGGCCGGTGTAGTTCTGGAACCCGACCTGGGCCTCGATCGTGCGGCGGTCGTCCTGAACGTTGTAGCAGGAGTCCAGGTAGACGGAGCTGCCGTAGACGGCTGCGTACCGCCCGTGCGTGTTCGCGGAGCGACAGGCGTACGCGCTGTCGGCGTGGGCGCTGCCGGCGCTGATGGCCGTGCCGCTGACGGCGATGGCGCCGGCGACGGCTGCCTGGGTGAGACGTTCGGTGATCTTGCGCATGGTTCCCCCCTGGGGACGGCCCCGGAGCCGGGATACCCGACACCGGGGAGCTGCGGCAGGCGACCCGCGATCGGGCCGGCTGGGGACCAATCCTCGCGGCGGAGGCGTTGGGTCACCACGACGTTGACCCGACGTTGACGCGACACTTCCCGTCGCACGCCGAGGACGGCGTTGGTGGGGCAGTGTCGGCGGATCAGCGGAGGTGAGCGAACGGGTCGTAGCCGAGCGCGGCGATCCGGCTCTCGACGTGACGCAGTCCTGCGAGCGACTTTGCGATGTCCGGGTAGGGGAGCTTGAGGTGAGCGGCGGGCTGGGCGTTGAGGTACTCGGCCCGTGGGCAGACGTCCAGGTGCAGGCACGACTCCAGGCCCGTATTGCACACTCCACACAGCAGGCCGCGCACCAGGCCCGAGAAGTGATCATGATCAACGACCGCGCCGGGAAGGACACCACAGAGCTGGCACAGCGGCCCCATGACGTTAACCAGGTGGGCGCGCATCCTGCCTACCTTGCTCGCTGCCGGGAGCGGGGGCCACAGGTACGCCGGTGCGACGGGGCAGCGACTCGCAGCCGGTACGGTACCCGGCTCCCTGCCACCGGGCATCTCGTTGACCCGCCAGACCACGTCCATGTCCAAGACGTTTGGGTCCGTTACTGAGGCGGTGGCCGGCCTCAACGCCCGCCCGTCGTCGTCAGTCCACCACCGCGCCCGGAACAAGTGCCGCCAGCTGCCTTCCGAGTCCCGACGGCTACGGCCGAACTTGTGCTCCATCCAGGCCGGCCAGTGCGTCTCGTCGACGGAGCAGAGCATCGTGGTCTCACCACGAAGGTGGTAGCGCCCGTCGTCTCCCCGAACGGCAACAGCGGGAACCTCCGGCGTCGTCTGGCGGGCCTGACAGACGTCGCCGGGCCGGACCCGGCTCAGTGCGAGGGCGAGGGCGTCCGGATTCAAGGCCGAGCTCCAGACGAGGGCCATTCTTCGGTGTTCGGGGAAGTCCTCCAGCGTCAGATCGCCCTCGTGCCCTGCCGGTGTCCTCATGACCAATCCCCTCAGAAGGCCGCCCAAACGGTCAGCGGTCCATGCTCCACCACGCCAGCGACAGACCGTCCACCCCGGAGCCAGTTTCTTTCGTCGACGAAAACGCCCAAGCAGCGCCGGCCCACAGCCCGCCCGCACCGACCATGTCTTTCGTCGACGAAAGCGCCAGGGCCTGGTCGGTCGATCGCCCAGGGCCAGCTACAGCCGGACAACTGGAGCCGGACGAGACCAGGTGTGCCCGGACGGGACAGCTGAGCTGCCGCCGCACTCGGCCACCACGCATCCAGGCGGATTTCGTCAACGAAAGGGCCAGTTGCTCCGCCCTCTTCCGTGGGGAGTCCTGCCGATCCGCGGCGCCGTCAGAGGCGAACCCGCTAGCGTGGCGGAGCACGGCGGGGCCGCCCTGGCCGATATGTACCGAGCGTGCCGGTTAGGGTTCTCCTGATTCGAGATCCTCAGCGCCAGGAGTCAATTTCAGTGTCACGGCGAAGCAACCGCGGTACCGGACGAAACGCCAACAAGGACAACCCGCAGACGGAAGCGGCCTCAGCCAGCTCTGCGGACGAGCAGGAATCCGGCGACGCGCCCGTGACTTCGCCGGAGACATCGGCGACCGACGTTGACACGGATGCGCGGAACGAGAGCAAGACCCCTCGGCACGTCGTAAACGGTCAGCGCTTCCTGGCACCCCTGGAGCACGTCGCTCCGAACCCGGTCAACATCCGTGAGGAGTGGGAGTGGGAAGAGGACTCCTTCAAGGACCTGACCGAGAACATCGACGAGCTCGGCGTTCAGCAGGACCCGACCGTGATCTCGTACGCCGTCTTCGCTGAGAAGTACAAGGAGGAGGCGAAGACCCTCCCGGAGAACACCTACTGGGTCCTCGGCGCCGGTGAGCGCCGGTACAGGGCCGCGCTCGCCAACGGTGCCACCGAGCTGCCGATGGTGCTGCGTGATGACCAGATCGAGAAGATGGACGAGCTGATCTGGTCTGAGAACCAGAACCGGGCCGGGCTTCACCCGCTCCAGGAGGGCAGGCTCCTCCAGCGGTTCAAGGACCGTGGGCTGACCGCCGAGCAGATCCAGGCCAAGCTGGGCCGGCGGAACAAGGGCCTCAGCGAGGCTGCCATCTCCAAGAAGATCCGCCTCTACAACGAGGTCCCCGATGGCAAGGTGCGCACGGCCATCGGCCGTCGAGTGCTCGGCGTCGACCCCGCCTACCTGCTGCTGACCAAGTACGGGGCTGAGGGGATGGAGGTCGCCTACCAGCGGATGCGCGACCTCGAACTCATTGCGAAGGACCTCGTCGAACTGGACTTCCCCAAGCCGGCTCCGAAGGAACCGGCGCCTGAGCCGGAAACCGGCGCTGAACCTGAGACGGACACCTCCGACGCGCACGCCCCCCAGCGCCCGGGCCGCCCGGAAGCAGCAGACCAGCCGAACCCGGACCAGGGAAGCGATCGCGAGAAGCAGTCCACGGGCCGCATCCCCGCGCAGCCGGTGGACAACCCCTCCAAGCGCACCGGTCTCGACAAGGCGCCGGCGACGAAGGACGGCAAGCACGCCGAGGAGCTCCGTGAGGAGGCTGACGATCTTGCGCGCTTCAAGGCGGGAGCAGCGCTGCTGGCCTCCGAGCGCGACCCGGACGAGATCGTCGAGTCGGTCTTCATCGCGCTGATCAACAACGCCCCCGAGGCTGTGCAGCTCCGAGCGCAGGACCTCCTCGACGCGAGCGGGATCCCCCCGGCTGACGGCGTGCAGGAGCTCGCCCGTCGCGCCGAGGCCATCGCCGCTGCGGACGCCCAGATCCGTCTGGCCCGGCGTTCCGGCGGCTACGACGTCAACCACCTCCGCGGCCTCGTGCGCCACGGTTACGAGCCCACCCCGACCGAGAGCGACCTGCTGACGACGGCCACTCCGGTGGAGCAGGCATGAATCTGGAGATGCAGGACTGATGCGAAACCGCAGGTACCCCGACGGCCCCGTCGTGATCGGCTTTGCCAACGAGGGCGGCGGCACCCGCAAGACCAACGACTGTGTGAACGCCGCCGTCGAGCTCGCCCACCGAGGCTGGAACGTGTGGGTCGGGGACGGTGACCAGACCATGGCCGCCAGCACCTACTTGGGATACGGCGTTACCAACCGCAAGCACAACCCGAAGCGGGTCGATGCGATGGACGCCCGCCTGGCGCGGATGACGAACATCTACGACGTCCTCCACCGCCGGGCCACGCTGCTCGAAGCCACAGTGCCGGCCCGCCGCCGCACGGTGCCGGTCGAGGAGTGGGACGATCTGGCGGACGACCGCGACGAGTGCTTCGAGGAGATCCCCAACCTCCGCCTCGTCCTCGGGTCTCGGTCGATGGTTGATGCGAGCAACGACATCACGAATCCTCGCCACGGCAAGGGCGAGATGTGGCTCAGGAGCGCGATCAAGGCGGTGCCCAAGGGCACGGTCGACCTCATCTGCTGGGACTTCCGCGGCACCTTCGACATCCTGGAGTACTCCGAGATCGCCGCTTGCGACGCCATCATCGGCTGCGTCAAGCCGGACACCAAGGACGACGACACCCTGCACAACCTCACGAAGTTCATCGAGAAGGCCGAGGACCGGTACGAGTTCTCCGAAGGGTGCGCTGACCTGCGCTACGTCCTGATCAACGGCACCCAGCCCAAGAACCGCGGGTCGCACTTCGGTGAGATGGTGGCCGACATCCAGAGCTTCTACAAGCACCGGGTCCTGCCGACCATCTCGGAATCCGTCCTGGTCGGCGAGAGCGTCCGCTACCAGGAGCCCGTCCGCTACTACTGCGACTCCGAGGACGACAAGCCGGTGCAGGAGTTCAAGGCCGTCGCGGACGTGCTGGAGCCCCTGCTCAAGCGGTAGGCCAGAACACCATGGGCGGGCGCAGAGCCTCTGCGCCCGCCCAGTGCCGTCTCCAGGCCAGGCCCCGGGCCGGATGCGCTTTCGTCGACGAAACCTGCGGCTGCCAGACGGGCGCCCGACATCCCTGGCCCACACCGCGCCGGGAAGCACGCAGGTTTCGCCGACGAAACCCGGAGCCCCTCTGCCGGACGGGCGGGCCGGAGAAAAAGACATTGGTGTCCTGGGGAGTGTGTCAGGGGAGTAGCGTCTTCCACGAGCCCACCGGGAGGAGCACCGCGATGAGTACCGCAGCCCAGTACGCCGATCCAACACCCCCGCCCATGACCAACGTGCGCGAGGTGCGTGCCGCTCTGGCCGGCCTCGCCGCGCTGGGCGTGCCCACCGAGCTCGACCGGTTCGAGCAGGAGCTCGACGACGTCCCGCTGCACGAGTTCGAGGACTTCATCCAGCGGTACAAGACCTATGTCGAGGAGAACACCACCCCCGAGGCCGTGGCGGCACTCACCATGCCGGTGGCCACGTCGGCCGCCCAGCTGCGCCGCAAGTTGGCCGAGGCTGGCCGGTGACCAACTTCGCCGTCTTCTCCGACGAGGCTGAGAAGATTCTCCCCGGCCTCACACCGGCAGAGCTCCGCGCCGTCGAGCACGTCCGGGCGCAGCTGGAGTTGACCCCGAGGCTGGGGGAGCGCAGGCCGTCGTACGACCCGCAGGCCGAGGACTACGTGGTGCGCCTCGACCCCGAGGAGACCGGCGGGCGCGGGGTGAGCGTTCTGCACAGGCACCATCCGACGCTCGGGGCTAGCCTCATCACCTGGGTCATCGTCGGCCCGTAGCCCCGGCACGGCGCCGCCGAGCCAGGCCGGGCTCGGACCGGCTGACCGAGGAAGATCAGCTGTACGCTCCGCATCACCCCGATCTCAGAGGGTGCCGAAATGGCCCGCGCGGGGCTCCAAGCCCCCTGACCAGGTATGTACCGCACGCCCCGTCCGGGCCACATGAAAAACTGCCCCCCTGAGCACCAAACGCAAGGGGGAGAGTGTCGTGACACGACCGGTCCTGACCAAGGCCCACTGGGCGCTGATTACGCTCGTCGCCGTGGGCGCCACGATCGTGGCACTGATCGGCCTGGCTGGCTCCTACCTGGCGGTCCGCCAACTGGCAGCCGGCGTCGGCATGGGGACGTTCTCCTACGCCTTCCCGATCGGCGTGGACGTCGGCATCCTCGTCCTCCTCGCCCTGGACCTCGTCCTCACCTGGCTCCGCATCCCCTTCCCGCTGCTGCGCCCCACCGCCTGGGCCCTCACGGTGGCGACCATCGCGTTCAACGCCGCGGCGTCCTGGCCGGATCCGTTGGGTACCGGGATGCACGCCGTCATCCCGGTGCTCTTCATCATCATTTCGGAGGCGACGCGGCACGCGATCGCCCGCCTCGCGAAGCTCAGCTCCGATCGGACGATCGAGAGGATCCGGCTGATGCGCTGGCTGCTCGCTCCCCGTCGGACCTGGGCGATGTGGCGGCGGATGCAGTTGTGGGAGATCCGGCGTGTGGACGACGCCGTTCGGCTGGAGCAGGATCGGCTCATCTACCTCGCCCTGTTGAAGGACGCTCGGGTCGGCCCGGATGAGAAGCTGCCGGCCGCCGCGCGCCTGCCAGTGGATCTACTTGAGCTGGGCGTGCCGATACAGATCACCTACGAAGACGGCCTCGCGGCCGCTGGCGTCGCCACCCAGCCGATGGACCGGATCTTTGCCGCGCGAGCAGCCGCCGACGGCCAGCCGAAGCCGCAGCCCGAGGGCGCGGCCCAGCTGCCGACGGTCGCGGGCCCGCGCAAGGAGCTGTCCGCAGCGGACGGTGAGATACCGTCCGCTGCTGCGGTGGCATGGGCGGGGCCGGTGCGGGCGCAGCAGGAGAGCGTTGCGGGCCCGGCGTACGGTCAGCCGACCGCTTTGCGGGAGCCCGTCGCGCAGTCCTTTGCGGATGCGGGACACGGCGGCGAGGTCTTTGCGGATGCGGGACATCTCGTTCCGCAAAGCCCGGCTTCTGCGCACGTACTTTCCGAGACTTCACAGGTCAGCGCCCTTGCGGGAGGCTTTGCGGGGACGGCTCCGGCGCCGGTGCATGCGGTGCGGGCCGAGCCGGAGGTGGACCTGACGGCGACGTACGGGCAGCCGGATGCCCTGGACGCCCGCACTGCTCTTGCGGATGCGGGACGGCCCGAGGCGCCGATGCGAGAAAACCCTGCGGCCCTTGCGGAGACCACCCGCACCGAGGGAGCCGCGCCCGCTTCCGGCCTGGTCGAGAACGACCTGCCGAAGCTCGACCCCGCCCTGGCCGACCAGGCGCTCAACGCGGGGATCCCCTCGAAGTGGACCATCGGCTTTGCCGCCTGGGTCGCTGAGCACGGACGCTACCCCGAGCCGGAGGAACTCCGTCAGCACCTCTTCCAGCACCCCTACAACCTCCGGGCCCGGGGCAAGGAAGACCAGCCGGTGAGCCTGCGCAGCGTCGAGCGCTACTACAACGACCTCAAGGACCTTCTCCCGCTGACCACCCAGGAGGACCAGGAGCAGCTCCAGCTGGAGAGCACCGGGGTTTGACCCTCTCCCCACGATGACGGTCCGGCACTCGTAGGTGCCGGACCGTTTCGCTGCCCTCCGGCGCACCAGCCGGTCAGTGGCCGGCTTCCGCCGCGTAGCGCCGGAGCAGGTCCTGGCCGGCTGGGCCGGAGAGCGCGGGTACGAGCGCGGCGTCGGCCACGATGGTGTGCTCCGCCAGCGGTACGAACCCGGCGGTGCGCAGCGAGGCCATCAGGGACTGGCAGTCCTGGCCGCCGCGCATGAAGGACGGCGCGGTCGCCACGACCGCGGGGCCGCCGATCCGGGCCAGGAGCTCACCCAGCAGCAGGACGTCGAGGCCGGTGCCGGCCCAGGGTTCGTTGACCGACACGTGGCTGAGGAGCACCAGGTCGCCGAGATCGGTGCGCGGCCCCTTGCCCAAAGCCTCCCGTACGGCGGGGACGAGGCGGCTGCGGCCGCCCCGGCGGGTGAACGCGGACCCGAGCACCGCCTCGGCCAGCTCCGCCTCCAGGACTTCCGCCTGCTGCACCGCTGCGAGGACGCCGACGTCCACCGCGCCCCGCTCCAGGCGGATCCGGTGGACGGCCACCACCCCCACCTGGTCGTGAGCCGCCGACCACTGATGCGGGTCCTCCCCCTCGGCCAGGAACCGCACGTTGAGCCGGTGCCGCTCCTGCCTTTCTCCTCGACCGACGGGGGCGCCGATCTCGCTGGTTACGGTGAGATGAAGGCGTGCCGGGTCGCCAGGAATGGCCGCCGGCGCCGACGGGGCGGGCACGGTGTCGCTCACGCTGCTCCTCTGGCGCGTCCTGGGCCTGGCTGAGCGCAGCATCGCAGATCACCCGGCTTCGGACACATCGCTGCTGGTCAGATGCCACAACCCGCAAACTGGGCACGGGTACGGGCGCAGCGGCGGGTTCTTGTCACCGCGCTTCCACTGGTGACGGAGCGCGTCGGCCTCTGTGACGTAGACCGCCTTTCGCAGACACACCGACCCGGCCGGCCCGAACTCGTCTAGCCGGGTCGCCTCCAGGTCGACGGGGAGGCGCTGCGGTAGCTGGCCCAAGGCCTGCCCGATGAATCGCTGGCCCTTACGTCGCTGCTCTGCGGGTAGGCCGATGACCGCTGCTGCGGCTGCTGTCAGTGGGCCTTCCTCCACGCGCAGACGGGTACGCCGAACCAGCGACTGGAGGACTCCCAGCTGCGGAACCTTTCGGGCCGCCGCGACCTGGCCCATCTCGGTGTTCCGCAAGAACCCGAGGAGCGCCCGGCCGGGGAAAAGGGTTCGGGCCGGGACTCGCAGCTGCCGCTTGGCGCCGCCGTGGCCTTCGTATCCCAGCACCCACCACATGGTGGGCGCGCCGTTGAACTGTTCCGGGACCGCGCGGATACAGGACTCGGGTGCGTAGCCCGTCGCAAGGCCTTCCACGACCTGCTCGATCCAACGGCCATCACGCACCTGTAGCCGTCCGCATCGCGTGCAGCGGAGGCCCTTCGGATGCTGCCCGCACCGTGCTGTCGTCGGCTCGTCAAGGAGAGCGCGTTCGTCCTCCCAGTGGCTGAGCGCCTCGATCATCGCCCGTGCCAGCAGCTGCCGGTTCGCCTCTGCCAGCGCCATGTCAATGCGCCGCGCCGGCTGTATGGGTTCACCGGCGCGGTGGGCCACCCGCAGTCCGAACCGGGCCACCGCGTACCGCACGATGTCGGGCACCGCAACGGACTGTGTTGCACACGCCAGAGCCACGTGCTGGCCTTCCCAGGCCAAGTCGCGCATGACAGCCACTTCCAGGACCTTCTCGGGCGGGAGCTCCAACGGGTGTCGGGCCGTGAACTGCAGGACCTGGCCGTCCACGGTCGCTTCCAGCATCATTGCGCCGGCGATGGCGCCTTCTGGGTGCTTGCCGCCGTGCACCGCCGCGTGCCTGAGCAGGAGCTGCCGAGCCCACCGGTGGAACGCCCGCTGCTGCTGCGTCTGCTGTTCCGCCGAGACTCCTGGGGGGTGTCGGACCAGCTGCACCTTGCACTGTGCGAGCAGCAGGGCCCGTCCTGTCGCCCAGCTGATCCCGGCATCCCGTGCGATGACTGAAAGTGCACGTTCGGCCGGGCCGCTGGTCGTGTTCGCCATCACGGAACTGATCAGCTCGGCGGCGGTGATCGGGCTCCTGGTGACCGTCGACAGCATGAACTCTCCGTCGCCGGTGTCTACGCGAAGTCCCCAACGGCAGGGCTCAGCGATAGTCTCTGGGCCCAGGTCCACCACCCCTGCCGGCTTCGGCGCGCCGGGCTGGTCGAGCAGCCCCAGTACCCACAGGCGAAATGCCCTTGCGTTCTCAGATACCTCCGGGTCCAGCTCCGCCGGTTCGACCGGGTTCCGGAGTACCTCCGTCTGACAGGCCGCCAAGATCGCCGGCATGACGCGGTGCCACCGCATGCGGTGCAGCCGACGGATCTCCAGGGAAAGGCTCTCCCCTTCGGGGCCAGACCGGCTGTTGGCCATCGCGTGCCCGATCAGCTGACCTCGGGTCTGGGGTTCCACCGTCGTGTGCGACAACGTGAAGGGTCCCGCGCTGGTAGCGATCCGCACACCCCAGTGGCCGGGCGCCAGCAGCTCATCCGACCCGGCATCCTGCGGATTCGGAGTGTGCGGGTCGTCGCTCAATCCCCGGGGCTCCGTTCCTCCCACCATGCGGTCCAACATAGCCCCTTCGAAGGAGATAACCAAGGTGATCCCATTTGCCTCTCGCGAAAGGGAACACTACGGTTAACCCATGCCTGATGACGAGGTGTGCCCACAATCCGGCGCGAGCGAGACCGACCGCCTAGAGCTGGCCATTGACGAACTGACCGCCGTCTTCGCGCGTGAGCTGGGCAGGAGCGAAGGCGGCCAACGAGACGGGCCCATCGACCCGTACGACGGCAGCAACGCAACCGAAGCCGAACGCCTCGCCTACCTACGCGTCCTCAAGCACGCCACCGGGCACCTCTCCAGTCGAACCGACCAGACCGCACTCGGACTCCTAGACAGCGGCACCCCCCTGGAGGACGTCGCCCAAGCCCTCGGTGTGGGAGTCCCCGCCGTGCGCAAGCGGTTCGGCGCCGCCCGCCAGGGCGAGCGAGTCGCGGTCGTCATCTCGCGGCGCGATCGGGTACGGCATGACGAGAGCGACCCCCGGGGAAGCTTCGGCGAGGTCGGCGGACAGGCGCAGTACGCGAGCGACCGAGGGGTCTGGCCCATCGGCGCCGGCGTGCGAGCGGAGGCCGAGTTCGCCATCGTCGCCGTGGACGGAGTCGTCCGACGCGTCTACCGGATCGACCCCGACGGATGGCGCGAGCACTCGTCCCGACTTTGGGAGTTCACGGCCTTCGGCGACGTGCCGCTCACCCAAACCGAGATCCGCCAGGCCCAGATCACGGGCGATCTTCCCCTTGTACCGGGCGACGCCTGTCCCACCCGAGTTGGCGGAGCCTACCGGCCCTACCGGTTCCACCCGACCGTCACCTCGACGCCGACCGGGGAGCAGCAGTAGTGGAGTACACCGACGTCCAGCAGCGAGACCTGATCCGGAAGCGGAAGCTGAGCGAGGCCCAGCAGCTGGCCTTGGTCCAGGCCCTCAGCCACCCCCGCCGGGCCGTGCCCATGTACTCGGCTAAGACCGGCGAAGTCCTCAAGCGTCACCGCCTGGTCAAATTCGCCCCTCCCGCCGACGGCCGCAGCGCCGAATGGCGCCTCAACGACGAAGGTGTCGAAGTGGCCCGTCGCCTTGCGGGTGCCATCGGCGGGGAAGTCGCACCGAACCAGACCGCACCCCAGGACGCCCCACCGGACCGGGCTGACGATGAACTTGCCACCCTGCGGACCATCGAGAGCCGACTTCGTGCCTACGCCGATGAGCTCGAATCGAGTGCGACCCCCGAACGACTGGAGTCCACCGCTGTTGTTGCCCGGGTCTGGGCCATCCTGGGCGACACCGGGGCACGGCCGGTCCCTACGGACACCGAATGGACCGGCTGGCGCGCGGGCATCCTGCTGGCCCTTCCCGACGGGGCCGACAAGCTCCTGCGCCTGGCCGTCCACGGAGACGGGTGGGCGGAACGAGACGCTCGGGACCGGGATGGCCAGCCCTTTCCCACCATCAAAGCACTCCGGCAGGCCCTTGCCCGCGGCAGTCGGCTCCGATGCTGGCCGGCAGACATCGCCGAACCACTGACCCCTGTCTACGAGCGCAGCGCCCAGCGACGTCTGCTCGGCTACCGGATGCCTGCGGAGCTGGTGCCCGTCTTCCGGGCTGCCTTGGCTGAGGCCAGCGGAGCCAGCGCCTCGTCACCCCCGTAACTGTTCGACACCGGAGTTCACATCGCCGAGATTCGGCAGGCCCAGCTCGCGGGTGACCTGCCCCTGGTCCCGGGCGACGCCTGTCCTACCTGGGCCGGCGGGGCCTACCGGCCGCCCCGCTTCCACCCGACCCCGACCCGGACCCCGACGCCGCACGGGGAACTGCAGTAGGTCGTGCCGGCAAGGACCAGCGGCAGGCCCCGATCCACAGTTGGCGCCACCGAAGACCAAGGAGCAAGCACAATGGCCGGTTCCGTTCCCGACGCCGTCGGCTACATCTGCGCCGTCACCCTCACATGGGAGACGCAGACCCAGACGCTGATGCCTGACGGCCACACAACTCGTTACAGGACCCAGGGGTGGGTTGCCACCTCTTTCCCCCGCTTCGGCGTGGACCCGCGGTCGGACCGTGAGCGGCTGACCCAGGACGTGATCAGCGGTGCGCGGGAGAGCCTCGGAGCCCCCCACGACGCGGCCGTGGCGTTCCTCTCCCTGGAGCCGAAGGACCTCGGAATCACTGGAACCGACCCGGTCGAGTACCTCTGTACAGTGACACTCGCCTGGTACGAGGTTATGCGGCCGGACGGTTACCAGGGTTCGCAGTTGATGCAGGCCACCTCCTCTTCCCGCGTCAGCGTGGATCCCCGGTGGGACCGTGAGCGGCTGACCCAGGACGTGATCAGCGGTGCGCGGGAGAGTCTCGGAGCCCCCCACGACGCGGCCGTCGTGTTCCTGTCCATGGAACCGAACGACCTCGGCTTGGGACGCCCCTACGGCTCGGCGCCGGTCGCCTGAGCGGGGAAGGATCCACCGGCTCCGGCTCGCTGGCGCCTGATCACCGAAACGGCCGACTAGACAGGTCGGGCGGGACCTGGGGCCGGGCAGCGCCGTCGCACCGGACCGCGACGGTGCACCGCGCAATGACGGCGGCCGCCGAGACGATCCGACCCGGGTCGGCCTGCAGTGATGGACACCAGCAGGAGACCGATGATCAGGCCAGGACCTGGCACCACCCCGTGGTCCCCGACCGGCTCACGTTCGTATCGTCGGCCGTCGGTAGAGTCCGGGCTATGACCACACCGAGGGGAGTCCGGGTCGACCACGGATCGATCGAGCTGGACCTGGAGGTGCGCGGCTTCGACGGTTGCCAGATCGAGTACGTGCCGGAACAACAGAACACTGGGGGAGAGGCCGAGCTGCTGGACGCGGTCCAGGCGGCGGTCAACGCGGCCAACGGCGGCGGGAGGGGGGAGACGATGTGGGGCCAAGGCCCCGTTCTCACCTTGGCCGGCGCCGGTGTCTCGCTCAAGGACTACTGGGGGCCCGACTCCCTGACCGCCTGGCTCCTCGCCTTCGCCCGAGCACTCGAAGCACACGGGCTCGCCGGTCGGGTCGCCGCCACCCCTGCGGTGATGCCACCGCGCTGGTTCCGATTCGGCGCCGGGCCCCGGGCTGGCGCCTTCCTCGCCCTGAAACAGCCCCTCACCGAGCGGCCCTTCGCCGAGGACTGGTGCCGAGACGCCGACGCCTGGGCACGACTTGGCGGTGGACAGGTCCACCTCGCCGCCGGAGCCGTACTCCAGCGCGGCCCCTCCACCGACATAGCCCGGCACCTCGCGCGCTCCCTCAGTAACACCCACACCTCCCTCGCCTACCTCGACGAGGACCGCACCCGGGCCTCCAGGGTGTGGGCGCAGGACGACGGCCTGGCCGTCATCCAGGTCTACGACCCGGCCGCCGGATGGGAAGCCCTGGTGGAGCGGGCCCGGCACGCCGTTCTGAGCAACGCGGCTCGGGCCCGGCTCGCCTTCGTCGACATGACCCAGAGCTGGTCCTACGGCTGGCAGGACCGCGGCCGTGAGCTGCCCACCGTCCCCGTCCACGCCGTGTCCCGCAACGACCCGCTGTGGGCCCGGCGCCTGCCCGACGTTCACGCCATCCAGCTGCTGACCGGCCGCCACCTCGACCGGGTGCACGACCTGTCCGGCTGGGACGTCACCGAGATCCACCCAGGCCGATGGCTCGTTGAGACCCGCGACCTCGCCGCCTGGTGCGCGCCGGGTGGCCCACCGGAGGACATGCTCGTGCGGGCCCGTGCCGACTTCGGAGCCGCGATCGTCACGGAGCGGGATCTGCGGTGACCCGCCAGCCGGGCGGACCGGCTGCGAGCGGGCCTCCCCATGCGTCTGCCGATAGCGCGCCGGGCCGAGCCACTGTCACGGCCCGTGCTGGCGCCGTCGGGTGCGGTGGCTCCCGACGGCGCCGTTCGCCACCACTTTCCTGGCCGCGCCCAACTCAGCACCTCGCTCCGTCCTGCTGCCCGTTGTTCCCGGCGAGCCGGACTTCTCCGATCAGCGCAAGCGCCAGGGCCCGGCTGGAGGTCTTCCGGCCGGGCCCTGCACAGGTGAGGGCGGGGGTCAGCGGACCTGGGCAGTGGGCTTGGCGGTGAGTCTGGCGATCAGCTGCTCCGTCTCGTCCTGGAGCATCCCGTCCCACCCCATCTCGACGGTCATCTGCCGGACCTGGTCGATGACAGCGCGCACCCCGGCCTGGTTGCCCGCCCGCTGCTCGATCCGCATCCAGCTCCGATAGAGCACCTCGGCGGCCGGCTCGACGTCGAGTCCCACGGCCACGGCCCGCCGGGCTGCCTCGATGTCGAGGATCTCGTTCTGGATGCGCAGTGTGGCCACGGCGTGGGCGGTGTCCACGATTTGGCCGACCATGGTCTGGACGAGCGGTGCAGCCCAGGTGTGGGCGCCGGCTCCGCCGAATGGCCTGCCACGGACGAGATCGAGCGCGGCTTCAAGGTCCAGGACCCCGGCCGCATTGTGGGGCAGGCCGCGCTGGGCGAGGTAGCTGAACGTGGCGTAGTCGCAGGTCACCTCCTCGCTCAGGACGTACTGCTCGACGCCCTTCGGCTTGGGCCGCAGGTAGGCCTCGCCGTTGGAATCGACGCCCAGCCGACGCCGCAGGCGCGACATGTGGGTGTCCATCGTCGACTGCGTCCACGGGCTGACGGGGTCCATGTTGTTGGCGATCGCGCCGTAGCCCCGGTCGGACTTGAAGAGCAGCAGCGCCGCCAGCAGCACCAGCTTCGGCTGGATCGGCGCGTCACCGATCCCGGTGATCCGCAGCGGCCCCAGCACCTGCACCTGCGGAGCGGACCCGGCGGCCGGAACGGGGGCATCGCCTTCGCGGACCACGCTTACCCGCGGCGGAACCTTCGTCAGCACGGGTGCGGCAGCCTCGACCGAGGCTTCTTCCGCAGGGGAGCCGGCTGTGTCCACCGGGCCTTCGGCCTGGGCGGGGACGCTCTCCTCGGCCTGGCCGACGGCGTCCGCCCGGAGCGGCGGCGCGGCCTCCGGTGCCGGGAGGGCGTCGGTGGCCTGGATGGGGACGGTGACGGCGAGCACGGTCTCCTCCCCGGCTGCCTCCACCGCCATGTCCTCTTGCCGCTCGTCCTTGGACGTCGTCCTCACCTCTTCCTGGGTGGCCAGCGGGGACAGGTGGCGGCGGGGAGCAGTGTTGCCCTTGGTCAGGGAGGAGGGGCCGAAGGCCTTGCGGTCGGGGTCGGGGACCAGGGCCCACGCTCCCTCGGCCGAGGTGGCGGGTTGCGCCGCGGTGGTCAGGTCGGCGGTCAGCTGCCGGTAGACCTCGTCGCTGACGCGCTGCAGCACGACCTCGGCGTCCAGCGACTCAAGCGACTGGAGCTCGGTCACGAGGTTCGCATCCAGGACCTCGGCGTCCGGGAAGAGGTCCCGGGCCTGGCCGGCCGCTGGCAGGATCGCTGCGACGCGCACCTCGGCGGGGACCTTGCCAATGACGTCTGCGAACTCGTACAGCTCGTCCGGCGACGGGACGGTACTGCACACCACCATCCAGGGCAGCGGCCGCTCGCCGCCCTCGTGCTCGGCCTGGTGGAGCTCGACCATCACCCGTGCCAGGTCGGCGGTGGCGGTGGCCAGGCGCGGGACGAACATGGTGCGGCATGCGGGCAGGAGCTGCTGCAGTTCCAGGCCGAACCCGGCGGTCATGATCTCGGTGTGGTCGGACCACAGCGCGGTGCCGGCCTCCATCGCGATGCCGCGAGCGACTTCGCGCACGTTCTGCTCGTCGCCGTCCAGGAGCAGCACGCGGGCCTGGTGAAGGTCCGCCAGCAGCAGGGTGTTGTCCTCGGCGGTGCCGATGGTGGCCAGGCCCGGGTAGGGGGCGGGGACGGTGCGGGCCTCCTCGGCGTCCAGCAGGACGGCGCGGTCGCCGCGCACGCCCCACCACCCGCCCGGCCGGTCGTTGAACGGGGTGAGCGCCTCGGCGTCGGTGTCCTCGACCAGGATCTCGACCCGGTCCTGCTGGACTCGCGCGCCGACGATCTGCGGCAGGTCCTCGGGGTGGTGATGGGCGAGAGTGCGCAGCGCGCGGTCGAGCAGGTCGACCAGGACGGGGGAGGAGGTGCGGTCGAGCACCATCTCGGCCTGGCTGGTCTCCTGCGGCACGGCGATCTGCTCCCCGGGTCGGCGCTCGCGCTGCTGGGCTCGGCGGCGGGCAGCGATGACCGCCAGGGCGCCCGCGCCGAGGAGGGCGGCGACCCCGCCGATGCCCTGCTGGACGGAGAGCGGTGACCGGGCGTCGTCGGTCGTGGCCTCGACCGGTTCCGCGGACTGGGATGCAGCCGTGGGTGTCGTCGGGGCAGCGGGGGCGGCGGCCGCTGGAGAGGCGGGCTCGGAGGCGTCCGGCGCAGACCGGTTCGGTGTGGGCGAGGGTGTGTCTGCCGTCGCCGGGGCACTCGTGGTGGCCGCGGGAGCGGGGACGTCGGCAGCGGGCGCAGGAGCCGGCTCTTGTGCGGGGGTGGCCGGTGCTGCCGTGGCCGGTCCCGGGATCACGATGACGTCGCCGGGAAACAGCTGGTCGGCGTCGGTGAGGTGACGCCCGCCCGGTTGGCGGACCTCTTTCGACGCCTCCAGCAGCTGCGGGTACTTGTCGCCATCGCCGAGTTCCTTCTCGGCGAGCGCGGAGAGGGTGTCACCGGACTGGACGGTCACGGTGTGTCCGGCGGGTGGGACGGTCTCCGGGGCGGGCGCGGGTGCCGTGGGTTCCGGGGTCTCGCGTGCTTCGGCGGGCAGGTGCAGGACCGTACCGGGCTGGAGCAGGTCGCCGGTCTTGATCTGCGGGTTGAGGTCGGCGATGTCGTGCCAGCGGGTGCCGCTGCCGAGGTAGTGCTGGGCGAGGTCCCACAGGGTGTCCCCGGCGACGACGTGGTGGACCGGACCGGTCTGGGCGTCTGGGGCCGTTGCCGGGGAAGAGGTGGCGGTCGTACTCGCGCCGACCGCGGCGGGCGCGGTGACGGAGACCGGGGCGGCGGATGCGGTCTGCGGGGCGGCGAACGCGGCACCGGCGGGCAGGAGCATCGCCACTCCCGCCACCAGGGTGGCGGCCAGGCGCTGGGTGGCGCCGAGAGCCCGTACGCGCGGCGCACGGCGGTGGCGCAGCAGCGCGGCGACCTCGACCAGGGTGGAAGCGGCGAAGGACAGCCAGCCGGCCCAGCCGAGGAGGGTGAGCGCGCCCAGGAAGAGGCTGCCGCTGTCCGGGGCGGTCAGCGCGGCGGTGACGTCGCCCCAGCCCGGCACCTGGTGGGGCAGGGTGCCGACCTGCCACAGCAGTACCGGCACGACGACGAGCAGCGCGGCCAGGACGGCGAGGGCGGCCACCCCCTTGAGGGCGGCGGTGAGGCGGGAAGCGGTACGGCGGGGCATAAGGGGGTCAGCCTCCCTGGACGATCAGCGTGGCGCTGCCGTGGCCGGTGACGGTCATGTCGCCGGGCCAGAAGTAGGGGTGGTAGGTCTCGGTGACGGAGACGTTGATCGAACCGTCGCCACCCCAGGTCACTGTGCCAGCGACGCCGGCGCTGCGGAGGTAGGCGGCGGCGGCGCGCTGCGCGGCGTTGTGGTCGATGGCGACGCCGCCTCCGGAGATGGCCTGCCCGGCGTTGACGGCCTGCGCGCCGGAGCGGGCGGCTTCCTGGGCGGCGGCCTCGGCGTGGTTGAGGGCGCGGAGCTTGCCGGCGCCGTCGATGACGAAGGCGATCAGCAGCATGATGGTGGCCGTGGCGACGGCCACGAACAGGGTGATGCTGCCCCGGTCGCCTGCGGCGCGGCGGCGGGCGAGGAGGCGGCGCAGACCGGCCGGCCGGGACGGGCGGGGCGTCATGCTGTGGGCCTTCCGCGGTAGGCGTCGATCGAGGACGTGAAGTCGCTGCTGGCCGTGGTGCTGCCGGGCAGGCCCGGGAAGGCGACGTCGGACAGGGAGACGGTGCAGCGCACGCTCACCGTGACGGAGGACGGCGTGCCCAGCGGGGCCTGGAATCCGGAGGTGGGCACGGTCACCGACAGGCCGGTGCAGGTGAGGCCCTGGTCCTGGAAGGTCTGGCGGGCGACGCGCTGCGCCGCGGTGCGGGCGGAGGCGGCGTCGCGTTCGAGGGAGGCGGCCCGGGCCGCGTTGCGGGCGGCGTCGTCGACGACGTTGCGGGCGAGGTGGACGCGGCCGGCGGCCACGATGACGACGAGCATCCCGAGCAGCACCGGGGCGAGGATGGCGAGTTCCAGGCTGACGCTGCCCCGGTCACCGCGACGGCGGCGCAGGCGCCGGGCGGCCGAGGGGAGGCGGTGGAGGAGGTTCACGGGGCGGTCACCCGCTCGCGCGGGGCCGAGGCGTGCTGGTGCACCGGCAGGCTGAGCCCGGGGATCCAGGTGGCCACCGTCCCGGTCACGTCGATGCGCACGGTCTGGCCGTCGCTGCCGGAAACCGAGCGGCCGCTGACGGAGGTTCCGGCCCGGTCCAGGAAGTCCTGGGCCGCTGCGGTGCCCTGGCCGAGTGTCGCGCCCTGGATGCGGGCGCGTTCGACGCCGCGCTGGGCGGCGGACAGGGCGACGCCGCGGGCGTGGTACCAGAGCCCGGCCTGGATGATCACGAAGATCACCGTCATCACGGCGGGGAAGAGGATGGCGAGTTCGAGGGAGACCGCGCCGCGGTCCCCGCCGGGCCCGCGGCGTCGCGGCCTTCGGCGGGCCCGGGGGGCCGGGCGTGGTGTGGACATGGACTGACAGCTCCTGTGGGAGGACCGAATGCGGCCGACGGGTGCGGGGCCGCGCTACTTGATCGCCGCCTCCTTCTCGGTCAGCTTCGTGGCAATGAAGGTGCCCAGGCCGATTGCGGCCAGGACCAGCGCGCCGATGATGATCGCGGCCTCGATGGACATGCCGCCGTAGTCGCTGCGCGTACGGGCGTCCCGCAGTCTGTACAGCTGGTAACGGATGCGGGTGAGGAAGGCCTGGATGACGGGGTCGGCCGAGGCCGCCTTCTCGAAGTCGGGCATGACGGACGTCCTTTCGGAAGAGGGATGACAGAAACGGGGCGCCGCTCAGGCGGACATGATCTGCGCGACGGCGGGATAGCCCATGTAGAGCGACATGATCAGCAGGAGGGCCGTCACGGGGACGATCATCTTCTCCGAGGTGATGTTCGCCCTGGCGCGCTCCTCGGCCAGCAGGGTGCCGCGCAGACTGGACGCCTGCGCCTCCAGCGTCGTGTAGACGGAGGCGCCCTCCTCGCCGGCGATGGCCATGATGTCGGCCGGGGCGCCGAGCTCGGGAACGCCGAGCTCCTCGCTGAGCTGGCG
This sequence comes from Kitasatospora sp. NPDC059160, assembly GCF_042755465.1. Taxonomy (NCBI): domain Bacteria; kingdom Bacillati; phylum Actinomycetota; class Actinomycetes; order Kitasatosporales; family Streptomycetaceae; genus Kitasatospora; species Kitasatospora sp. NPDC059160. Next base: position 53,702 of record NZ_JBHZCN010000041.1, read on the forward strand.
CAGGCCGTCCCACGGCGAGACCCCGCTCAGCTCGGCACGCAGGAGGGTGTCCCGCAGCCGGACGAACACCCAGCCGTCGCCCAGCAGCGCGGCCTTGCGCAGCGCCTCGCTCGGCCCGGCGTCGGCCGCGCGCTCCAGGCACACCAGCTCCAGGTAGGAGGCGATGCCGAACCGGAACGCCCTGCGGGCCTCGCCCGCCTCCTCCTTCACGTTCAGGTCGGGCACCATCCACATCACCGCGGCCAGCCCCAGGGACACCAGGGCCGGCACCGCGAAGGGCAGCGAACCGCCCGCTAGCGCGATGACGGCCGGCACCAGCGCCGGGAACAGCAGCCCCAGCAGCGCGAACCCGACCTTCTGGCCGACGTGGGAGGCCGGGGTACGCCCCAGCAGCTCCAGGTCGCGGCGCGGCAGCCGGAACGGACCTTCACCGACCTGGCCGAGCAGCCGGGCGCCGATGCGCTCCAAAGCGGAGTCGGCGCTGCGCATCGGCCGCGGGTCGAAGTTCTCCAGCCGGCGGGCGTCCATGCGGCGCAGCACGTCGCTCAGATCGGGGCGGGTGCGGGTGGCACCGGCGATGGTGACGGCGACGCCCAGGCCGGTGACGGCTCCGGCGGCGATGGCGGGTGCGGCGGCGATCACCGGCTGTCCTCCTGTCGGTCGTCGTCCGGGGCGGCGAGGATCCGCGGTGCCGGCTTGGTCAGGGACATGCGGCGCATCCAGACCAGGACCGCGCCGAACGCGGCCGCCAGGGCGAGGAGGTAGAGGTGCCCGAACGGTGTGCTGTAGGGCTGGACGTACTTGCCGGACAGGACGGAGAGGCCGAACACCCCCAGGCAGATCAGGGCGACCCACCGGGCGTTGGCCCTCGGCTTCTCCCGGTCGGCCTCGACGGTCTCGCGCATCCGCACCTCCTCACCGACCTGGTCGGCGAGCTTCTCCAGCGCCCGGCCCAGGCCCGCGCCGCGGTCCTCGACGTGGCCCATCATCAGCAGCGCGACGGCGTCGGCGGTCGCGTCGTTCATCTCGTGCCCGAAGGCCCGGTAGGCCTCCTGCGGGCGCCAGCCGGACCCGAGACGGGCCGTCAGCCGCGAGATCTCCGGCACCAGCTCGGGCGGGGTGCTGCGCAGGCTCGCGGTGACCGCCGCCTCCAACGAGGTTCCGGCGGTGTGGATGTTGCTCAACCGGCGGACCCACTGTTCGAGGGCTTTCAGCCGCTTGATCTGCCGCGTGCTGCCGCGCCCTGGCTGGAGGATCCACGGCATGCCCAGGGCCGCGGCGGTCGTCAGCAGACCGCCCAGCAGCCAGGAGGAGACCAGCCACACCGCGAGCCCCGCGACCACGGAGGCACCGAGAACCAGCCGTCCGCGCCCGCGCAGCCCGGTGGCCCCGGCCCGCAGGCGCCGTTGCAGCGCCCCCTCGGGCCGGGCCTTCGGCGCGGTGCCGGTCCCGACGAACCCCGCCACGGCCACGACGACGCCCAGCACCGTGACGGAGCCGCCGACGCCTGCGACCAGAACCTCCGGCGTGATGGTCACAGCGCCGTCACCGTCCTCAGCTGCTGCTTCCAGGCGCCCCACGGCTGGTGGAGGAGTGTCGGGTCGAGGCCGGCGCGTACGAGGTCGCCGATGCACTGGGGGAGCATGTGCGGGACGGCCCTCGGTTCCCGGTGGCCGCCGGGGTCCTGGCGCGGGCCGAAGATGGTCTGGCGGGAGGGGATCCCGCGCTCGCCGACGCCGGTGATCTCGACGATCTGGGAGACGAAGCGGTGGCGGCTGCCGCCGATCGCGGTCTCGTCGACGAGGCGCACGTAGACGATGAAGTCCAGGCTGAGGGCGATCTTGCGGTAGGCCGACCGGTCGGTGAGCCCGGCCTCCTCGACCAGCTCGACGAGGCGCTCGATGACCATCTCCGCGCTCTTGGCGTGGATGGTCGCCATGCTCCCGCCGTCGCCGCTGTTGAAGGCGCGCAGCATCGGCAGCGCCTCGGCGCCGCGGACCTCGCCGACCAGGACCCGGCGCAGCGACATCCGCAGGCTCTGCTCGAACAGCTCGCTGAGGGTGATCTCGCCGACCGGCCGGCCGTCGGGCCCGCGTTCGCCGTTGCCCTCGCGGGCTTCGAGCGCCACGACCTCGGGGGCCTCGGGGTCCTCGTGGAGCCACAGCTCGAAGGAGTCCTCCAGGGTGCCGATGCGCTCGAACCGGGGGATCTCCAGGGCCATGGCCCGCATCAGGCTGGTCTTGCCGGCGCCCATGCTGCCCGCGATGACCACGTTCTTGCGGGCCCGGACGGCCGCCGCGAGGAAGGCCACGAGGGTAGAGTCGAGGGTGCCCCAGGCCTGGAGGTCCGCCAGCCGTTGGGAGCGGGTGCGGTGACGGCGGATCACGACGTGGGGCCGGTCGCTGACCCAGGCGGTCGCCGCGAGGCGGGAGCCGTCGGCCAGGCGTGAGTTGATCAGGGGCGTGGCCGGGGTGAGGCTGCGCTCGCCCTGGCCCTGCGTGCGCACGACGTTGTTGACCAGGGCGATGAGATCCGCTTCGGACTCGGCGACCGGGCCGACCTCGGCGGAGGGCCGGTCGCGGTAGTCGACTCGGGTACTCGTCCCGCGGACCAGGATGTTCTCGACGTCCGGGTCGTTCAGCAACGGCTGCAGCCGGCCGGCCTCGAACAGCTCCTGGAGGACCGACCGCCGTACCGCCTGCTCGCCGTCCTGGGTGAGCGCGCCGGCGGTGGCGGCGTAGTCGGTGGCCCACACGCTCACGACGCTGGTCACCAGGGACTGGCCGAGCTGCTGCCGGTCCTCGCGGGACATGCCCGGGTTCTCTGCGGTGGCGGTGGCCAGCCGCTCCGCGACCAGCGTTCGCAGCTTCGTGATCTCCGGGTACGGGACCGGCGGGGCGGTGGGGGCGCTCGCCACGACCGGGCCGGTGCGCACGGCGGGAAGCGACGGCGCGGGGACGGGCCGGGGGGCCTCGGCGGCAGGGATGCGCCAGCCGGTGCCCTCGTGGCCGGCCAGCAGGGCGTCGCGGAAGCGCGCCGCCCGCGAACCCGGTTCGTCGGCCGGGGCGGAGGGAGTGATGACGTCAGACACGCGTGGCCTCCTGGGCAGGCCGCGGTGCCAGCTGGACCCTGCGGCGGGTGGCGTCGAGGGTGAGCTGTTCGTGGGCGCTGCGGGCACCGCGCACCAGCGGCGCGAGGTCGAAGCGCCCGCGCACGGTGCCGCCCGAGCCCAGCGCCGCGGCCGTGGCGGGGTCGTGTGGCACGGTGGCGACCACCGGCACGCCCAGCGCCGCGGCGATCTGGCCCGCTTTCAGCGGCCCGTCCTCGACCACCACCAGCCGCAGAGATCCGGCGCCAGCACCCCGACGGTCGAGGTCCTCGCGCAGCACCCGGATCACCGGGGCGGCCGCCGCCACCGACGAGGTGTCGGCGCGCACCAGCAGCAGGAGCAGGTCCGCGCGGCGCAGCAGCGGCGCGGGGGAGTAGGTGTCGCTGAGGCCCGTCGCCGACTCGACCACCGCCCGGCCCGCGTCCACCAGCACGTCGTAGCCGTCCTCCTCCATCACCCGCAGCAGCCGGTGCAAGGGCTCCCACGTGCCGGCCAACGACGGCGACTGGGTCGGGTCGGTCAGCCCGGGCAGCAGCAGCCGGTGCCCGTCCCGGTCCAGCGGCACCAGGTGCTGCTCGAAGACCTCGGCGAGCGTGCCGTCGCGCTGCGCGGTGGCCAGACGGTGCAGACCGATGGCCGCGGTGGTCTGCTGGCCCTGGAGGTAGCCGGTGCGGATCGTGCCGCCGGACGGGTCGCACTCGGCGAGGAGGGTGCGCTTGGGGCTGGCCAGGGCCAGGGCCAGAGCGGTGGTGGTGACCCCGCAGCTCTTCGCGGAGATCAGCGCGGTGAGCATCAGGGCCTCGCCTTCAAGACGATCGCGATGCGGCCCGTGGCCGCCCAAGAGGCGACGACGGGGCTGTCCACCGGTCCGACGGCCAGGTCGACGACGCGGACTCCGTTGGCGTCGGCCTCACCGACCTGCACGACGACCGCACCGATCGTGGAGGGCCGCGTGTTCGGAGCCGCCTTGTCGTCCTGGGGGCCGGGAGTGGAGACGACCTGCACCTCGTCGCCCGGTTGCAGGGCCTGGGCTGGCAGCTGGCCGGGCTTGGCGAGGACCCCGACGGTGTCCTTGCCCGCCCTTATCGGCTGACCGGCGCGCACAGAGTCGTCCGTCACCAGGGTGCCAGCCGGAAGGTCGGCGGCCGCGGCCTTCCCCAGGATGTCGTGGGCGCGGGAGAGCGGGACCGGGTGCAGCGCGGGGTCCGCGATGACGGAGGCGGTCCGCAGGTCGTCGGACGTGATGATCTTCCCGGCGGGGATCGGGTGCGCCACGGCGACGACCTGGACCCGGTCGGCCGCCTTGACGTTGTAGTAGGCCGCGACGAGCCCGCCGACGGCGGTCAGCGCAACACCCAGCGCCATCAGCGCGGGCCGCCGGCCACGACGCGGACCCGGGTCCGCCACGGGCAGCGGCCCGGACTGCCCGTCCTTCGCGCCGTCACCGGCCGCAGCGCGCCGCGGCCTGGTCAGAGTCGGTGCCATCACACAACCTTGGGAGTAGGGGAGTTGGCGGCGTTCGCGGCCGCGCTCACTGGTTCAGGGCCTGGGCCTCGGCGATCGCCACCGCGGTCGCCGCCTGGCGGTCCGTGGTGATGCGCCCGGTCTGGCCGGTGCTCGCCGTCCAGTCCACGACCCACTTGCTCGTCGCGTTGATCGCGTACCGGCCGGCCTTGGTGTAGGTGTGGCCGCATTCGGGCTGCCGGGCACCGTACTCGGGCAGGTAGGCCTTGCCCGCGGTACGGCAGGTCTCGGTCGAGCCGTCGCCGGTGGTCCAGATGATCCGGTCCACGTGCGCGGTCGCGGTCACCGTGACGCCGCCCGCCGACACCGAGGCCGACTTCGGGCCCCAGGTGGTGTCCTTGACGGCTGTCCACAGCCACACCGGAAGGCCCACCAGCGATGTCGATCCAGGCTTCGGGGCGATGCCGATCTCCGCGCCGGTCAGCCGCATGCTGTCCACGGCCTGCTGGGCGAGCTGGGCGGGGTCGACCATGCCGCCCATCCCCGGCGGCGGAGTGGCGCTGTACATGGCGCCGCTCATCAGCTCGGCGCCCTTCGCCGTGCAGGTCCGGTTGTAGAGAGCGCCCTGGCCGGGCTTCCAGTCGGCCGGCAGGCCGGTGGCGAGCTTCCAGCTGTCACTGTCCGGAGGCGGCTGCGGGTCGTAGGCCTTCCAGTAGCAGCTGTCGTTGGGGTTGAACCAGCCGTACTTGTCGACGTAGCAGGCCGCCTCGGCGCCGTCGATCAGGCACTTCGCGCCGCCGCCGCTGTTCCCACCACCACCGTCGCCTCCCCCACCACCCGGCTTGCCGCCGGTGCCCCCGCTGGTGCCGCCTCCTCCGCCGGCGTGGAGGTTGCAGTCCGGGACCTGCGGAGGGCATTCGACGCCGCCGTCGGCCCAAGCCGCGGCTGCCGGAGCGAGGAGGGCGGCGGTGAGGACCGCACCGACGGTCACGGACCGCAGAGGTCTCAGCACGTCTGCTCCCGGTCGAATGCCGACTCGGAGATCAGCCAGTGGCCGTCCACCCGGTGAGCGACCGAGTTCATCACGTGACGCACAGTCCCGTCCGTAGTCGACCGTTGCCCTGTGGTCTTGTCGATCGGCTGGAACTTTGCGGTGTCCACGCAATCGCGGATCGTGGCTCGGGCCGGGGAGGACGCAAGGTCCACGGCCTGGACCACGGGGGACAGCTGCGGCCTTCCCGGCACCACCATGTTGTTCTTCTGGTAGTAGGCGACCGCCACCTTGATTCCGGCGAGTGCCTTGTCTCGGGTGTAGGTTTCCAAGTTGTCGACGCCGTCCAGCGAGCCCTGGTTGTAGGCCTTCACCGTCACGTCCCACATCCCCTGGTACGCCGTCAGTACGGCGGCCTTCGCGTCAGCGGTGGGGTCGGCAGTGGGCGTGGCCGTCGGGGAGGGGGGAAGCGGTGCGGTCGACGTGGGCGACGGCTCGCCCGCCTTCTCCTGTGCCGAGCACCCCGCCAGCAGGAGCGCTGCCGCCGTCAGGACCGCGCTCGTGATCCGCGCCCTGCTGCTGTGTGCCACGGTGTTCCCCCTCGATGTCGGTATGAGGCCGTGCTTGATGACCGTCCAGCGGTGTGCGCCGCTGCTCCCCTAACCCGGTTTGGCCGAGCATCGTCACTCTGAGGTCTGCGGAGGACCCAGGATTATGGCGATATGCGCGGTCTAGAAGTCCGTTTGGGTATTCCTACCCCTGACTTCGCACAGGTACCACCCAGTCACGATAGGACAGATCCGGCCAAGATCCCAGGGAAAAATGCTTGCGCGTTGAAGTAGCTCGGCCGCCACCGTTCATCTCCCTCGCCGAAGTTGAGGCTTTGGTTCCGGATGTCCCCATTTGTTCGTCACTTCCTGAACGGCGCCGTGACCAGCAGGAACACACCCGGCCTGCCTACCCGGGGCCATGAGCCCACCGACATCGTTGCCGGACACCCTGTGCCTGTCCTGAGTACGAATACTCAGGACACCCAGCATCAGATCGACGGCGAAGGCCTGAACGCCGGTGAGGCCAGGACCGGCAGTCTCAGGAGACGATCCGCGAGGTCGGCCGCCCGCGCCGGCTCTTCACCGGCCCGGTCTCCGGCTTCGTCTCGGCCTCCGCACCCGCCTCGGCGGCATCAGCGTCGTCGGCGCCCTCGACGGCGTCCGTCTGCGCGGCGACGGACCGATCCGCTCCTTGCCGGTCGGACGGCGGGGCGGGGGAGGTGAACTCCAGGACCACGTCGTCCTGTTCCGTCGCCCGCTTGAGGAGCGCCGGCAGCTGCCGGGCCCCGGTCGCCGAGTCGGCCCGGGTGGCCAGCGCGTCCACCAGGTCGGGGGAATGCAGCTGCCGGAACACCTCCTTCACCTGGAGCCCCTTCACCAGAAGCGGGCCGACCCGGTTGCCGCCGTTGGTCACCTGCACATAGGAGTGGAACCGCGGCAGCTCCGCGATCCGCGCCGCCGACACCGCCCCGTGCCACTCCTCCGCCACCGGCCGCACTGCCGCCACCGAGCCGCCCGTCGTGCTCACCACGCTGGAGTTCTGCACGATCGACTCCCGTGTCGTCGCGCTGACCCGGCCCAGCAGTTGGGTCATCACGTGCAGGCGCCCGCCGAACTTCCGCAGCTGCTCGGCGATCGAGGCCATGCTCTCCCCGGCCACGCCGTCCAGGCTGATCAGCTCGTCACCGAAGACGTGCATGGGACGGCGGTCGTGCGCCGCAAGATCACGCCGGGACAGACCCGCGCGCAACAGGTCCGCCAGCATCATGCTGACCAGCAGCCGGTCCGAGGGGCCGGTGCCCTCCAGGCACAGCCAGATGATCTCCCCGCGGTCCATCGCGGCCCGGATGTCGTACCACCCGGTCGGCGAACCCAGGAACGCCCGGGTGGTCTCGTTGGCTGCCAGCCGGTCCAGCGGGTTCAGCACCGGCGCCAGCTCGTCCGCCTTGTACTTGCGGAAGGTCGTCTCCCACCAACGCCGCTGCTCCGGCGTCAGGTGCTGGAGCAGCGCGTTGCGCCAGCCCCGGTTCGACAGCAGGGTCCGCACCTGGTGGACCGTCGCCTGCGCCTGCGGCCGGCCCGCCGCCACCGCCCGCTGGTTGTGCGCCACCAGCGCCTCCACCGCCTTCGTCAGGATCGCGATCGCCCGAGGATGAGCAGCGTCCGTCCACGACAGCGCGTTGGCCAGCGAGTCGACGGCCGCGCCCGCCACCCGCCCCGCGCTGCGCCCGCCTTCCATCCCGATCGGGTTCCAGGTGGGCAGGCCCCCGCCCCGCTCCGCCTGCGAGAGGTCGATCCGCCGCACCCGCCCGGCCAGCCGCTTGTGCGCCAGGACCGGAGCAGCCGAGTCCCAGCTGTCCCCGTGCGGGTCGATGAACAGCACCCCGGCGCCGGACAGCGCGATCGCCAGCGCCCGCACGATCGCCTGCTCGGTCTTGCCGCCGCCGGCCTTGCCGACCGCCAGGGAGAACAGGAACTCCTCCTCCGGCGTGGCCACGATCCGGCTGCGCCCGTCGGCGCTGACCAGCAGCCCGTGCGGAACCAGAGGGGTGCCGAGCTCGTAGGTGGGCAGCTCGGAGGCGAGCACCGGCAGCACCGCATCGGCGGTTGGCGGCTTGAGCAGCCCGGCCAGCTCGCTGACGTGCACCCAGTTCTGCTTCCGGGGGGCGACCAGGCCGGTGGTCCACCGGCGGTCGAAGGACCCCCGGCGGTGCCAGCTGTTCGCGCCCCAACTCCACTTGAGGAACCGGCCGCCGTCGGCGCCGAGCCGGCTGTCCTCGCCGAACACGTCCAGGGCGGCCGACAGCTGCTCCAGCAGCTGGTAGGCGCGGCCCTCGCGCTCGGAGACGCACCGCACCAGAAGCTGGATCCGCACCAGGCCGGTGCCGTTGCCGAGCCGCCCGAGGGCCTCCTCCCGGTCCACGATGCGCGGCCGCACCGTCGGCAACAGGGTGGACGGGCCCTTCTGTGAGGGATCCAGCAGGGTGAGCAGCTGGTAGCGCAGGGAGTCCTGGGCCTCGGCAGCGTCGGCGGCCGCGTCCCGGGCCGCGCGGCGGGCGTTCTTGCGGCTGCGCTCGCGGGCCTCGCGCATCATCTGCCACTGCCGCAGGCGCAGGTGCCAGCGGGGGACGGCCTGGATGTCGAGGACGACCTCGGCGAGCTCACCCAGATCCGCCTGGATGTCGGCGACCGCGTCGATCAGCGGCTGGAGCGGGTCAGGCGTCAGCGGGACCTCGCGCAGCGCGGCGGACGGCTTGCCGCGCAGGACGAACTCCGCCCGTACCGCGTGCAGCCTGCCCTTCTCCTCGGATGCGCCGCGGCCGGGCTTCTTCTTGAGGTCGACGCCCTGGCCGGAGGCATTCGCCGCCAGGGCCGCCGCCTTCGCCTTCGCCTTGAGGGCCTTCGCCTCCGCCTTGCGCTTCTTCTGGAGCTCCTTGTTCTTCTTGTCCAGCCGGTCCTGCGCGGTCTGGGCGGCGTACGGGTCGTCGGCTGGCGGCGCCTCGGCGACGGTGACCTCCTGGAAGCGGGAGTTCTTGAGGAGCGTCACCGCCTCCGACGGCGCCTCCACCGAGTACTCCAGCGGCACGGTGCCGTCCGCCCGCAGCAGCACGCGCAGCCGGCGGGCCGCCGCAGGGGCCCACCAGGGGCCCTTGCGGGAGGCCCGCAGCAGCAGCGCGATCTGGCGCCAGATGTCCTCGGTGGTCGGTGCGAAGCGCCGGGTCGGCGTCAGGATGAAGCGGGTCCGCTGGGCGAGTGCCCGGCGGGTGAGCACCTGGTGGACCACCCCTGCGGCGACGGCCGGCGGGACGAGGAGGACCAGGAGAAGCCCCGCGTTGTCCTGGCACCAGCTCCCGGCGTCGGCGAACCAGGCCAGGACCTCGCCCGCCACGTGCAGGGCGGACTTGAACCCGGAGGTGCTGCTGGTCTGGCCGTTCATCGGGTGGGCTCCCATCCGGTGCTGGTGCGGGTGCGGGTGAAGGTCACGGTGGCGGGGCGGCGGTCCCCGTAGTCGCCGGTGGGGGAGGTGCCGGTCCACAGCAGGTCCACGCGGGCGCCGCCCGGGACGGCGGGGTCCGAGTGCGCGGCCGCGGCCTGGATCCGCACGCCGGAGTAGAAGTAGGGGGCGCTCGCGCCCGGGCCGGGGGAGAAGTACTGGGGCCACTTCTCCCGGCCGGCCCCGGTGGTCTCGGCGAGCCAGACGTCGCGGCCCAGTGCCGCCAGGGCATCGGCGTCTGGCGGGGCCAGGTCGCTGGGGTGCGCCTTGGCGAACCCGGCCTGGATCGCGGGGTCACCTGCGGGTCCGTCACCGGCGGCCGCGACGCCGGACGGCACCACGGTCGAAGCGGCGGACGGGCTCGGCGCTGCGCTGTTCGGCGTAGCGGCAGGCCGGGGCTCGGCCCTCGTCGGCTCCGGTACCGGTGCCGGTGGCGGTGCTGGGGCGCCGGTGTCCGCCGTGCCGGCGGGAGCGTCGGCCGGGGCCGAGGCGACCGGTGCCCCAGCGGCGGGGTGGTGCGGCGCCGGGGCGGCAGGGAGCAGGAGGGCAAGGCCGCCCGCGAGCAGCGCGATCGCGCCGAGCTCGGGCAGGAAGCGGGGCATCTTCTTCACGGGGGCCTCTCAGGAGATCGGGCGGGCGCCGCCCGCGTAGTCGTAGTTCCAGACCGCGGCCTGCTTGACCACGTCGCCGGGCTTCGGGGCGTTGATCATCTGGCCGCCCCCGATGTAGAGGCCGACGTGGTAGATCCCTTGCGAGGCGTTGCCGAAGAACACCATGTCGCCGGGCTGGAGCGCCTGGACTCCGGCCGATGCCGGAATCCGCTGGCCGACCTCGGCCTGGTCGGCGGCGAGCCGGGGCAGCTTGATCCCGACCTTCGCGAACACGTACGTCATCAATCCGGAGCAGTCGAAGCCCGTGACGGTGCGTCCGTCCTGACCGCCCTGCGAGCAGCAGACGCCGCTGGTCGGACCGCTCGCGTCGCCGCCGCCCCAGGAGTACGGCTGGCCGAACTGGCTGCGGGCCGCCGCGATGACGGTCGTCACCTTGTCCGAGCTCGCGCCGCCGCCGGGCGCCGGGGTGGTGCCGAGCGCGGCGTACTGCTGGGCCCAGCGCAGCACCTCGTCCACGTACGCGCCGCTGTTGTTGTACCGAAGGATCGCCTTGCGCAGGACGGCCGCGTCCGTGAGGTCCTTGCCGCCGTCGCACAGATACAGGGCGGCTGCCAACGTCTCGTCGTCGGCGTTGCTCGGGTTCGCGCCCGCCCCGCCGTCCTGCGGGTGCACCTTCGCCGCGTACGCGGCAAACGTCGACGGCAAGAACTGCATCGGGCCGACCGCCGCGTCGAACTGCGAATTGCCGTCCCACCGACCGTGATCCGTGTCCATCACCGGCGTGGTGTTGCCGCCCGCTCCCGAGCCGTTCAAGATCGGGCCGATGATCGGAGGGGTGATGTCCCCGGTGGTGGTGTCGACCCTGTGCCCCTGCGCGTGGCCGGACTCCACCTTGCCGATCCCGGCCAGCAGCGACCAGGTCATCCCCTTGCACTGCGGGTCCAGCTGCGCCATCCCGGCCGCGGCCCGGACGTAGGCGCTCATCATCCGCGCCGGGATGTCGCTGACCGCGCCGACGGGGGCGGTGGACCCCGGGTCGCGGACATCCAGGACGCCCAGGACGACGATTCCGCCCAGCCCGATCGCCGTGCACAGCAGCGTCATCCCCAGGCAGCCGAGCTTCCGGAACAGCTTGAACACCCTCACCACCCCCGCCGTCGTCTCCCGGGCGGCGAGCGCCGCCTGCCGTCCGCCCTGCGTGCCGATCGGACCCGGCCGGCACGCAGGCCTCCCTGATCTGCTGCCGACCGGCCCGCCGGTCCGTGCTGCGCCTCACGACTCGTCACCGATGCGGCCGGTCGACGGCCCGGGAGGCGGCGTGCCGCCCGCCTGGTCGGGCGAGTGGCCGAGGGTGCGGCGCAGCCGCAGGGCCTCGACGGAGGTGCCTTCGGGGGAGCGCAGGACCTCCGGGCTGACCCGGCGCATCACGTCCGGGTCGATGCCCTCGACCGCGGGGGCGTCCGGTGCCGGGGAAGCGGGGCGGGCCGGCGGGTCCGCGAGGATCTCCCCGGTCGTCGTGTCCACGACGTGGCCGTCATCGGTGACGATCGTGGGCCGGGAGGGCGGGACGACGTCCGGGCCCAGGGCCGAGCGGATGTCGCTCGGGCCGTGGTCGGAGGCACCCCAGCCCGGCCGGTCCGGGGTGACGGTTCCGCTGGAGGAGATGTTCGCGCCCTCGACCCGTCCGTTGACGGTGCCGTCCGTGGACAGCCCGCCTCCGGAGGCGCTGTCGCCGCCGTCCCACGGGCCGGCCGTGGCCGAGTAGGACGGGCGGTCGGCGAAGGCCTCGGAGGTGTCCGTGGGGCCCATGCCGTACCCGAGGTGCGTGGCCGCGAGCAACTGCGCCCCGCCTAGGTCCGCCGAGTGCACGTCACCGAACACCGCCGCGCGATGGTAGACGTGGTTGTAGCCGGACTGCACGGCGTTGTAGCCGGTCTTGACGGCGCGCCCGGTGCGGGTGACGTCCTGGCCCCAGTCCTTGAGGCCTTCCTTCTGGTCGCCCCACCAGGCCTTGCGGACGTTGGAGTAGTGCTCCCACTGCTTGTCGACGTGGTCCCACATCGCGTCGTTCTTGCGGTTGAGGCGGGTCCAGGTGGCCGGGAGGCCGACGGTCGCGTTGAAGCCGAACTTGCCGATCTGGCCGGCGCGGATCGCGAGCCGTCCCGCCCGGGTGTTCAGCAGGGTGTTGTGCAGCGCGTGCCCGGCCGGGGTGAGTCCTCCCCCGGTCATCTGCTGGCGGCTCATCAGGCCGTTCGTTCCGCCCGGGCCACCGGGGTGTCCCGGGGTGCCATCGGGGCGGACGCCGCCGAGCGGACCGCGCGGGCCGACCGGCTTCATCCGTCGGGCCAGCTTGTGCGGCGGCAAGGGGTTGCCCACGACCAGCTGGTGCGCCGCGTGGAACGGCAGCGCCAGCGCGGACATTCCGCGGTGGAACTCGCCGTAGGCCCCCATGGCCATCGCGCCGGCGTTCATCCTGCCGAGCCCGGGGCTGGCGAGCGCGGAGAGGCCCTCGGCGATCCGGGCCTTGCGCATCAGCGCCCCGTGCACGCCCGAGCCGCCGCCGAAGAGCCCGCCTCCGGCGAGCATCCCCATTCCTGCGCGCCCGCCCATGCCCGCCGCGCCGGACGGGTTGGACAGCGTGCCCATGGCCTGGGACATGGCCAGTGCCATCCCCGAGTTCTCGCCCAGCCACAGGCTGCCGCCGATCTTGGCGTAGCGCATGCGGTTGGCGAACCGCTCGCCGAGTGCGCCGGCGGAGGCGAAGATGCGCTGGTGGAAGACCAGGATGACGAGCGCGAACCCGTCCAGGATCAACAGACGCTGGATCATGAGCGTGTTCTCGGAGTTCGTCATGATCGCGTTCGCGCCCAGGGCGAACAGCGGCAGCATGACGCTGACCGCGAACTCGGTGACGACCGACGTCATGTAGACCCCGAGCCACTTCCAGAGGAACCGCCTGTTGCCGCCGGGCAGCATCGCCGCCACCAGCGAGGCACCGGTGACTGAGGCCGCGGTCACGTCCGCGAACTGCGTGCCCAGATGCACCAGGCACATGCCGAGCACGACGATCGCGATGATGAGCACCGCCAGGAAGACCAGCAGGGTGCCGCCCACCCGGTCCCAGTTGGAGTTGACCGCGTAGTTGTAGACGTCCTTGCCCTCCTGGCCGTGTTTGCCCTTCAACTCCTCCTTGAGCGCGTCCCAGCCCAAACTGCCGTGGTCGCAGATCGCGTCCTTGCCGGGCAGGTCGATGACGTCGTCGCAGTTGCCCTCGCGGCTCAGCTGGCCGTGGATGTACTTGTTGTGCACCCCGGCCAGCCAGCTGCCGTTCTCGGGAATCTGGCCGTACTGCAACAGCTCGAACGGCTGGACGACCAGGGTCCGCGTCAGGATCATCCGCATCGGGCAGCTGGGGTCGTCGCGGTCCTTGTCGCTCTTGCAGCCCGGGTCGGGGCCGTTGACCCCGATGGTGACCTGGCCGACCTCGTGCGCGGCCTGCTGCGACTGCATCAGCGGCCCCTCCGGGCCGAGGATGCTCTTCGGGCTCAGGGCCGGCAGCAGCACGAGCGTCGACAGCAGGATGGTGATCGTCATCTCGCCCATGCCGCGCCCGACCTTGCCGCGCATGATGAGCAAGGACCCGAACGCAGTTCCGGCCGCCAGGAACAGGGCGTACAGCCCCAGGTCGTTCGCGACGACGCCGAAGAACGCCCCGTCGAGCTTCTGCGCGCTGCTCACCAGCGTCGAGACGATGGGGAAGTTGAAGATCCACTGGATGACCCAGCACATCAGGCCGACCAGGATCCGTACCAGGGCGAACCCCGCCCCCAGCATCAGATTGCAGACGTGGCTCCTGATGTCCGTGGCGCCGCCGTTTTCGCTCTTGAGGTCGTAGTTGTCGAGCGGCGCACCCTCCGAGGACATGACGTTGAGCGGGGCCAGCACGCCGCCGCGCTCGTGGCCGTCGGCCGCCTCGGCGGCCGAAGCCCCGGCCATCATGAACAGCCACACCATGGCGGCGGTGATCAGCACGGTCCGCCGGCCAGGCCAGTACGCGGCGGCGAACCGGCTGACCGCCCGCCAGATCCGCACGGCCCGGTGCCAGACAGCACCCGCACGCTGCGCACCGCGCGCCAGCGGCGCCGGGAGAGTCGGGAGGTTCATCGCGAGAGCGCCTTCCGGAGCGAGCCGCCGGTGGAGGCGGACTTGGTGACGGGGGTCGTGAAGATCCCCTGGAGCTTGGGCAGGTTGGGGACGATGACCTGCATGCGGCCGACCCGGCCGCGGGTGTCGTGCAGGAGCATCTCCCCGGCCCTGTTCGGGTTGCCGTGGGGCGACAGCCCGCCGGTGACCAGCTGTACGAGGCCCTCGTCGTCGCCCGGAAGCCCGAGGAACTCCAGGCCCCGGCGGGCCATCGACTCGTCCGTGGTGCGGGCGAGGATGCGCTGCACGATCAGGCCGGCGATGGTCTCGTCCCCGAGGTCCCGGGCGTCATGAGCACCGGCCAGGAATCCTGCGTTGTGCTTCCTGCCGTCGTGCGCCAGTTCCTTGATCAACGCGGAGCCCTCGGCGCTGGAAGTCAGCCAATACACCTCGTCGAACACGCACGCGGCGAAGCGCGAGCGGTCCGTGAACGCGATGTGCCGGGAGATCGCCGCGATCAGGTACAAGACGGCGCGGCCGATCAGCGCCTCCAGCGGCTGGGTGCGCAGCACCTCCGGCCGGCCCAGCGATTCCTTGGGCGGCAGGGTCAGGCCGTTGGTGGTGAAGACGATCAGGTCGGCGGACAGATCACTGAGCGACAGCGCGGGCAGCGACGGGTCGAACACCATCCGGGCCAGCTTCTGGTCGGACACCGTGGCGAGCAGGTCCAACACGTCGGCCGCCGCGTCCCCCCGGTTGCCGCCCTCCTCCGCGATCGCCCGCAGCTCCTCCAGCACCAGGTTCATGTGGGGGCGCCGGGCGACGGCGGCCGCCTTGACCGCCCGGTTGAGCACCGCGCCGCCCGGCGACATGAGGTCGAGCTGCGTCTGGAGCAGCAGGTAGCTCAGCGCCGCTGCCTCGCCCGCCGCCGGGGGCAGCACCCGCAGCGGGTCGATGGACACCTGCGCGTCGGCCGCGTCGATCACCTGGTGCCGGCCGGGCGCGACGCCCTGCGCGAACTGGGCGTACTCGCGCTGGCTGGTGCGGTCGATGACGATCGCCCGGTGCCCGCGGTCGATCAGCGTGCTGATGATCAGCTTGAGCAGCACGCTCTTGCCCGAACCGAGGTCGCCCAGGACCGCGAGGCTGGCCGCGATGTTGGCCAGCGGTGCCGACGCCAGGTCCAGGAAGACCGGCCGGGTCGTGCCCACGTCCAAGGACTGACCGATCATCGGCCCCGACTCGTCACCGATCTCCGGCACCGTGAAGGCACCCGACATCGCCCAGTCCTCCGACAACTGGAACTGGGTGCTCTCCCGCGCGCGCAGAGCCGCCAGCGCCCCCGGCAGGCCGAACGAGAACAGCCGCACCTGCCCGCCGCGCGGCCGGATCACCCCGTAGTCCGCACCCGTCAGACGCGCTTTCAGGTCCCGGGCCCGCTCGTCCGCCACCTGCGCAGTCGCCCCCCACACGGTCAGCACCGTGCGGGACTGCACCTCCAGCTCCACGCTGGTGCGCCCCAGCCGGGCCTCCTGCTCGCCCAGCACCTCGGCCGCGCCTTGCAACGAGTCCGGCATGCCCGTCGGGTGCGCCGCCCACTGGTCGGCCTGGTCCGCGATCTCCCGCTTCTTCTTCGCGATCTGCCGCTTCGCCTTGGCCGCCTCCACCAGCGTCAGGTCGACCGTCGCGTCCACCGGGTACGGCAGCAGCTCCAGCTGGGCGAGCAGGTCCGCCGAGCCCTCGTGCACGGCCTCGGGGATCTCCTCCAACGCCAGGTGCGCCTGGTAGCCCACGGCGTCCTCGGTCTCGACCTCCAACCACACTTTCGACAGGGCGGAGCCAGTGACCCGCGCGGCGAGGCGGGCGAACCAGCCGCGCACACCGCCCTCGTGCTCGTCCTGCTCGTCGTCCTCCTGCTGTCCGCCCTCCAGGAGCCGGACCTGGCCCAACGACGCGTACCCGGGGCTACGCAGCTGGGTGCCGACGATCCGGCCGCCGTAGCGGTGGCTGTTCTCGGCGTCGGCGAGCAGCGGCTCGGCCATGCCGCGGTGCACGGCGTGCTGGTGGATCCAGACGACCTCGGCCGGGCGGGCCGGACGCATCTCCAAGCCGCCGCCGAACCCGGTCTCGACCTGCCGGGCCACTCCCCTATACACCTGCACCTCGCTCACGGGCACCGGCGCCGCCGGCAGACCGGCCTGCTCGCCGAACATCGCCCACATCGAGCCCTTCGCCTGTGCGAGCTGCGCACCGCGGCCGGGCGCCTGGAGCGGTACCGCCAGCCAGATGGTGCGCCGGTGCATCTCGGCGCCGTCCAGCAGGTTCCACGCCGCCGTCGCGCTCTCGGCCGTGCCCGGGTGCGCCTCCAGGTCGACGTCGGCGGCGATGCGCTCGGCGACCTCGCGCGGCGCGACCTGGGCGCACAGGCTGTAGATCCGGGCGGTGCCGGACAGGGAGCGGACCAGGCTGGTGACCCGGCGCAGTACGTCCTGGCGCTCCAGCTCGCTGGAGTAGCGCGAGCCGATCGGGGTGACCCGCCAGAACGCCCAGACGGTGCCGGTGGTCGACCAGACCAGGTTGCCGGTGATGTGACGGAACGACGGCTTCATCGTGCGTCTCCCTTCTGGGACTGGGCGGCGGCGGCCGCGGCGAGCATCTGCTGGAGGGGGGTGAGGGCCGTGTCCGGAGCGGGGCCTGCGGCGGGCGCGGCCTCGGGAGCGGGACCGGCAGGGCGGGGTTCGAAGATGCTGAGCGCCCGGTGCTCCGGCTCCCGCTCGGGCGACTCCCGCACGGCCGGTTCCGGGAGGCCCTCGTCGTCGGGCACGTCCTCGAAGGTGAAGGCGCTGCCGGCCATCAGCACCGGGCGCATCGGGCGCACCGCCCGGCCGCCGACACGGCCCTGGCGCGGGGAGACGAGCAGCCCGAAGGCGTCCGCAGCGACGAGGAACGGGGACCGGCCGGCGATCCGTGAGTGCCGCGCGGCCCAGATGGCCACCGCCCAGACCACGATCGGCAGGGGGCCGGTGACCGGCCACCACCAACTGACCGTCTTGATCAGGAGGAAGCTTCCGACGGCGGCCACCACCAACTGCGGCGGCGTGTACGGCCCCAAGGGGATGCGCCAGTCGCCGATCTTGCCCAGCACCCACGGATGCCTGCGAGCCTTGGTGTAGGAGCGGCCGACCCTGGGACGCGCGGCGCTGCTCACGACCGGTCCGGCTGGCCGGTGAGCGTGACGGGCAGCTCACGCTGCAACTCGCCGGCGCCCTGGAGGGGGGCAGTGGTCGCGGGCCGGGTCTCGTTGTACTCGCTCTCGAAGAGCATCGAGAGCGAGTAGCGGCCGGTGAACAGCGACCAGCAGATCACCAGGCCGAGGGCGCCGCCGATCGCGGCCTTGATCGACATCTTCCGGATCGCGTGAGTGATCACGATCGCGGTCAGGGCGATCATCAGGCCGCTGGCCACCCAGTCGAGCAGCGTCTTCGCCCAGCTGTTGCCGAAGTTCTGGATGGATCCGGCGAGCATGACGTGGTTCATCGGCTGGCCCCGTTCGTAGTGGTGGAGGGCGCCACAGCGCCGGGAGAGGAAACAGAGGAGGGGGAGGAGCCCGGGGCGGTGCCGGCAGGGGCGAGGACCGAGATCTCCCAGCGGCCCGCGCGAGCGGTCAGCCGCAGCGGGTACTCCAGCGGCCAGTCCCCGGTGCCGTCGCTCGCCAGGACGCCGGCCTGGACGTCCAGCACCGCGCCGTCCTGCGGCGAGGCGGGCACCGCGCTGGCTGCCATCAGGTTCGTCAGGGCGACCTTCGAGTACGCCGCGGTGCCCGGCGCCGGGATCCGCGCCCCCGGGGACAGGTAGCGGGTGCTGTCACCCACGCCGCTCAGGTAGGCCGTCAGGAACCCGGACACCGTGTCGCGCAGCGGGCCGTCGGTGACCTGCGACCCGTACGTCTTCGTCGCGGGGTCCTTCTCGGCCAGCGCCGCCGGGGCCGACACCTGGGCCGGAGCGCCGGTGACCACCAGCGAGTCCGGCGCCCCGCCGGAGCCGGCCGAGCGGACCATCGACACCTGGACCGCGAAGTACCGCACGACCCGCGCGGGGTCGTCCGTCCCTTGCGGGGAGACCCCCGCACGCGGTGCGGGCGTTTGCGGAGAGGACTGCGGGGCGGCTTGCGCAGACGAGTCGCCTTGCGGGGCGACGGGCGGCAGCACGAGCGTGGCCGCAACGGTGACCTGCCAGGTGCGGCCGCCCATCGGCGTGCTCCGCACCGCAACGGTCTTTTCCACCTTCGCCGTCTTTGCGGCCGTCACCTTCGGCAGGTCGACCCCGGGAGCCATAGCGCGCAGAGCCGCAGAGTCGGTGACACCGGCGGAGCGCAGCCACAGGTCGACGAAGCTCTCCGCGTAGCCGGTCGGCGGGGCGATCACGAGCGGTGCGGCGGCCGCAGCGGCCGGCGCGCTGCTCGCCATCTGCGGGACAGCGACGGCCACCGCCAGGGCCAGCGGGCCCGTGGCCAGGGCCGCCCAGACGCCTCCGTACATGAGCAGGGTCCGTACACGGGAGCGGCGCAGGTCGGCGCCGGAGGCGATCGGGGAAGGGGTGTCCGGCGCTCGGTCGCGCCGGGAGGAGGTGGGCTTCACCTGGGTCTCCTAGGTCGTCAGCGGTTGCTGTCGAGGGAGGAAACCCCGCACTCCTTGATGGACCCCTTGATGATCGACACCTGCCCGGTAACGCTCTCGCAACGGGCAGCATCAAACCTCTGACCTGCACCTTTGATGCGGCATCAAGGTACGGGGCCCCCACCTTGATGGCCCATCAAGGTGTGCTGCCCCCTCCGGGGAAGGGCATCAAGGTGTGCGGCCGGTCCGGCCGGCCGGTGGGGCGATTCCTTGATGGCCCCGTCCGCCCGCAGCCCGCCGACACCTTGATGGCCGGGCTCCCGCCAGCGGATTCCTTGATGCCGGACCTCTGCGGCCGGCGGGGTTCCTTGATGGCCGGCCCCGGGCGGACGACTCCTTGATGGCCGTCGACCCCAGCGCAGATCCTCCCCTGGGCAGCGGCCGGAGGGCTGGCCCGGCCGAATCGGCGCTCCCCGCCCGGGGCCGCCGCGCACCTCGACCTCGCCTTCGGCCCGCGGCACTGGGACGTCCACCGCAGGTGCGTGCGGAAGCGGTGCGGGGTGCGGCGGCGCTGGCCCGGGGCCGGATTGATGCCCCGCACCGCGATCGGCCCCGACCCGCGCACGGCGCCCCGGCCGCGCCAGCCCCGCACCGCAAAGTCCCGCCCCGCACCGCAAGGACGCCTTGCGGCCCGCACCCCGCAAGAGCCGTTTGCGGGCCTGCACCGCAAGCGAGCCCGCTTCCGCAAAGAAGTCAGGAGCTTTGCGGTGCGGGCCATCCAGATACGTCCGCACCCCTTGATGGGCACGCGGATGCGAAGTCGTTATCTGGCAAACCTTGATCATCAAGGGGTCCGTCCAGGAGTGCGGGGTTACCTCGGTCACTGATCACCACTGCCCGAGGAGCCACGATGGACCTGCCGCCGACCCTGCTGCCCAGCCTCAACTTCGGCTGCCCCGCGGTGCTCGCGGTGGCGGCCACCGCCTACCTCCCGGCCGGCGCCTGCTACCTCGCGCTGACCGGAACTGACGCGGCCTGTCTCCGCCGACTCCGCCTGCCCGCCCCCGCCGTCCTCCTCGCGGCCGCAGCCTCCTGGTTCACGCTCGCCCTCGTGTGGCCGCTGCTCCTCGCCGTCCGGGCCGTTGCCGCCCTGCGCCGCCGACGTCGCGCGGTGGAGCTCCCGCTTTGCATCCAGCCGATCGCCGTCGTCCCCGCCACCCGCACCCCGGACGCTCGCCCCGCGGCGGTGATCCCGCCGAAGCCGACGGGCTTGCCCGTGCCGCCGCGCTGGTACCGCGAGTCGTACGCGGCCGTCCACACCGCGCTCGCCGACGGCCGCACCTCCATCGCCCGGACCCGGGCCGGCCACCTGACGGACGACGCCACGATCGAGTTCGGCCCCGCCCACCCCTACACCCAGGAAGCGTGGCTGCTCGTCGCCCGCACGGTCCGCACCGCGCTCGCCGAGATCGGCTCCGCGCCCGCGACGATCGACGCCCAGCTCGACGACCCCTACCACTTCCTCTTTCCACACGCCCACCACATGCCGGCCTGGAACCCGGACCGCGACGGCGTGTACGTCGAGGTGGCCCGGTGACCGACTTCCTCACCCGCCTCTCCCTCGACGGCGACGGCGCCTTCGCCCCCGGCGGGCTGGACTACATCGAGTTCGACGCCCGGCTCGCCCGCGACGGCTCGTGCCCCACCACCACCAAGGCCGCCTACATGGCGCTCGCCACCTTCTGCGACATCGAGGAGCACATCACCCTGACCGCGGAGGAGGTGGCGGCCTGGTCGAGCGACGTCCGGCAGGCGCTCCTGCCCTACCGGCGCACCGTCGCCGCGTGCCTCGGCCGCTCCGTCGACACCTTCGACCGCGCCGCCACCGACCTGGTCGACCGTCGCTTCCTCCTCGTGGAGCCCCAGACCGCACCCGGCAACCCGGCCGTGCCCGACGCCAACGTCTACCGTCTCACCGACAAGGAGCGGTGGGCCCGTCAGCTCCTGGAGCGCGCCGCCGCCCCGGGCCCCGCACCCGTACTCGGCCCCGACGGCCACCCGATTCCCCGCGTCCACCGGGCACCCGGCATCGACTACGTCCGCCTCGACGCCCGCATCGCCCGCACCGGCCTGCGCTCCCCGGTCTACAAGGCCGTCTACGCAGCCGTCGCCAGCTTCTGCCACATCCACAGCCGCTCCATCACCGAGCGCCCGCCCACCATCAAGGAACTGATGGCCTGCACCGGCCTGGGGCGTACCGCCGTCACCGGCAACCTCGCCCAGCTCCGGGCCGACGGCGTCCTCGCCACCCAGGACAACTACAGCCGACAGGACGGACGCGGCCGCCTCGCCTCCTCCTACTTCCTCCTCGACGCCCGCCTCTGGCGGGCCCGCGCCGCCGCCCGCGAGGACCGCGAGCTCGCCGCCTTCACCGGGGGGTGGCCGCACCAGACGGACGGGGGTAGCCGCACCACGCGGACGGGGGTGGCCGCACCAGACGGACCAGGGTGGCCGCACCACACGGACACCATTAAGAGCAGTAACCAGACAAGTGACAGCGAGCCCCTTCCGGACGCCCGAAGGGCACCTACAGGTGGTAAGGCCCGTGCGGCTCGCCGCCAAAGTGCGGGCACCCAGCCGAACCCGAACAGCGGCTCCGCCGCGACGAAGACCACCAAGCCCCGCACCAAGACCATCCGAACCACCCCCTCCAAGCCCGTACCAGGAGAAGACGAGGTCTTCGCCATGGTCGACGCCCTCGGCGTCAGCAAGCACCCCGCCATCAAGGTCCCCCCGCTGCGCCGCGCGGTGCGCGACCTGCTGTCGGCCGGACGGAAGCCGGAGCACGCCCTGGCCCGGATCAACGCCGGATGGTGGCGGGCCGGCGTCCCGGAGAAGATCGCCCGCCGGGAGATCCGCGGCCCCGTCGGCTACCTCGCCTCGATCCTGGCCGCGCAGGACTGCGAGCTGTCCGACTGCGAGCGCGGGGTGATCCTCGGCAGCGGTGAGGAGTGCCGGGCCTGCGGCCTGGCCCGGGCCGAGCGGCAGGCCGATCGCGCACGGGAGCACCTGGAGCAGAGCACGGCCGAGCTCGACCAGGCCGCCAGCGGCCGGGGTGCGAGCGAGCGGGCCCGGACGGCGCCGCCCGGTCCGTCCTCTGCGGCGGTGACCTGGAGGTGCGAGGCTCCCGGTCCGGACGGTTTCGGAGGGCCGCGGTGCGGGCGGCCGGGTACCGGAGTCCCGCCGGCGCTGCCGATGTGCCCGGACTGCCTGGACACGCTCCAGAAGGCGATCGGACATCCGATGTGATGGCCAGCACCCAGTCGAAGCGAGAGGCCCCGGTGCGGTATCGGGGCCTCTCGGCATTCCCGTGTCAGCATTGCCGACACTGCGGCAACACCGAGCGCTACCCGGCTCGTTGTCCCCGACGACAACATCCCGGGCCGCGCCCCCTTCCCGGTGCCGATCCACCACCGACGCATTGGAGGTCCCGTGACCTCGGGCCGCAGCACCCCCCACGGCGAGGAGGAGATCGTAGTCGGTCCCGAACATGTCCTGGCCGTACTGCGCTCCGTTGACAGGATGGGACTCTTTGACCAGAGCGCGGACGCCGAAGTGTCCGGTGCCATCGCCGAACTGACCGCAGCCTCGCTCACACAGCCCCGCGATGCAGAGGTGTGGCGCCTGCCGGCCCGAGCCGCATGCTTCGTCGCACTGTGGACCGACGCCGCCGGCCTGCTCGATCTGGACGAAGGCGACCGCGACACCTACGTCCATCCGGCGATCGTTGCCGAGGAGGAGTTCCGACGGGCCGTCGTTGAGCAGGCCCCACGTACCCTGGGCGCTTTCCAGACCCTCCTCGAAGCCCACCAGATCATGATGTCGACCTACGTTCGTGGACACCTCGGACTGGTGGACGGCGACGATCTTCCGGAATGACGCCAGCGCTGCGGCGGCGAAGGTGTCTGGCATAGGCCTCGCCGGACGACGGCTCGCCACGGCCCGGGGGCTCGCCCGCCTGTCGGTGCGCAGCTGAATCATGAGGTGGTGGCGACCCGCTGGGGGACCCTCGGCATTCCCACTGCGGAGGCTGGACAGCCCGATCGACTGCCTGCCGGATCGCTACGATTGGTGCATGGCTGATCGCGCAACGGAGTTCACCTCTCTCGACGGCACTCTCCTGTCCGGCACCATCGCGTCCACCGAATACCCGCAGGGCCTGGCCGTGCTCGTACACGGTGCTGGCGTCACCCGCGAGGAAGGCGGCTTCTTCACCCGGCTCGCCGCAGCGCTCGCCGCATCCCGTATCGAGAACCTGCGCTTCGACCTGCGCGGCCACGGTGACAGCGGCGGCAGCGAGCAGGACATCACCATCGCCGGCGTCGCCAACGACATCAGGGCCGCCGCGCACCACCTGCGCGCCCGTGCCGAGGCTTCCTCAGCGGACGTCCCCGCGCACCTGATCGCGGCCTCGTTCTCCGGCGGCGCCGCCGCCCTGGTCGCAGCCTCCTACCCGGTTCTCCTGGACAAGCTGGTCCTGCTGAATCCGCGGCTCGACTACCGGGCCCGCTACATCACGTCCCGGCCGTACAACCGGGACGACTACCTGAGCGAGGATGCCGCCCGCGACCTGGACCGCCAAGGCTTCACCGAGCACAGCCCGTTCGCGCTCGGCCGGGCCCTGCTGAACGAGGTGCACTACCTTGACCCCTCCGTCCTGCTGCCCCGGATCATGGCTGACACCCTCGTGGTGCACGGCACCAAGGACACCTTCGTCCCCATCGACGACTCCCGCCGGCTCACCTTCGAGTTTGGCGGGGAAGCCGAACTCGTCGAGCTGGAAGGCGCGCAGCACGGCTTCGCGGTGCACGACGATCCGCAGTACCTCGCCCCACAGACCCAGGCCTGGCAGGCCGAGGTCATCGCGAGGATCACCGGGTTCCTCACCGCCTGCTGAGCCGACACCCCGCTTCGGCCGGCACTGCCCGCGTACCGCGGACGGTGCCGGCCGTCGTTGCTCCTGCGCTACGCCGCCCCGGTCGGCGATCGCGAGGGTTGCGGAGCCGGAAGCCGGGTGCCACGCACTGCCTGGAGCAGCTGTTGCGCCGCCGTACGGTGGGCAGGGCCGGCCAGCAGGGCTGAGCGCGGGGCGTCCCGGCGAGCGCCTGCCGCGGCCCGTCCCGGCGGCGATCCGGAGCGCGCTCAGTCCGACGCGGACGGCCTCGTCGGTTCCGCCTGAGCCACCCGCCTGACCTCCCTGTACGCGAAGGCGCCCGGCACTCAACGAGAGTGCCGGG
>NZ_JBHZCN010000042.1:0-42867 GCF_042755465.1 Kitasatospora sp. NPDC059160
AAGTACGTCCAGTACGAGGCCGACTCGGGCGCACGCCCAGCCGGGCGCCCAACGCCGCGCGCTGATCTGCCAAGATCCGCCGGACAGGCCCTAGGAGACCCCGAAGGGCAGTTCCAGCTCGGCCCAGACCACCTTGCCGTCCCGGGTCAGCCGGCTGCCCCAGCGCTGGGCGAGTTCGCTGACCAGGAACATCCCGCGCCCGCCCTCGTCCTGCTCCGCGAAGGGGCGCAGCTGCGGGGCCGCGCCGCCGGCGTCGGAGACCTCGACGGTG
Source organism: Kitasatospora sp. NPDC059160 (assembly GCF_042755465.1). Classification (NCBI taxonomy): domain Bacteria; kingdom Bacillati; phylum Actinomycetota; class Actinomycetes; order Kitasatosporales; family Streptomycetaceae; genus Kitasatospora; species Kitasatospora sp. NPDC059160. The sequence goes on from NZ_JBHZCN010000042.1 coordinate 272, forward strand.
AGCACCCGGTCGCGGAACAGCCGCAGCCGGCGCGGCGCCTCGGCGTGCAGCAGGGCGTTCGTGACCAGTTCGCTGACCAGCAGTTCGGCGTAGTCGGAGAGCGCGTTCAGGCCCCAGGCGTCCAGGGCGGCCCGGGTGAAGCGGCGGGCCTTGCCGGGGAGCTTTCCGCCGCCGGTCAGCGGGAGGGTGGCGACCCGGTCGGCCGGCACCGGCAGCGCCCGGGCCATGATCATCGCGATGTCGTCCTCGGTGCCGTCGGTGACCAGGGCGCCGATCACCGCGTCGCAGCTCTCCTCCAGCGTCCGGCCGGGCCCGGACAGGGTGCGGGCCAGCCGGTCGATGCCGTGGTCCAGGTCCTGGCCGCGCCGCTCCACCAGTCCGTCGGTGTAGAGGGCGAGCAGGGCGCCCTCGGGGAGGGTGAAGCCGATGGACTCGAAGGCGACCCCGCCGACGCCGAGCGGGACGCCGGGCGGCACCTCGATCCTGCGGGCGGTGCCGTCGGTGCCGACCCAGACCGGCGGCAGGTGCCCGGCCGAGGCGACCTGGACGGTGCGCTCCAGCGGGTCGTAGACGGCGCAGATGCAGGTGGCGAACTGGCCCTCGCCGATCCCCGAGGCGGTCTCGTCCAGTCGGGTGAGCACCTGCTCGGGCGGCATGTCCAGGGTGGCCAGGGTGCGGGCGACGGTGCGCAGTTGTCCCATGGTGGCGGCGGCCCGGATGCCGTGGCCCATCACGTCGCCGACCACCAGGGCGACCCGCCCGCAGGACAGCGGCACCACGTCGAACCAGTCGCCGCCGACCTCGCTCACCACGCTGCTGGGCAGGTAGCGGTAGGCGATCTCCAGCCCGAGGGTGCGGTGGATCTCCTGCGGCAGCAGGCTGCGCTGGAGGGTGAGGGCGGTCTCCCGCTCCCGGCGGTAGAGCCGGGCGTTGTCCAGGGCCAGGGCGGTGCGGGCGACGAGTTCCTCGGCGAGCGCGACGTCGGCGTCGTTGAACGGCTCGGGGTTGCGCATCCGGATGAACTCGGAGCCGCCGAGGACCATGCCCCGGGCGGTGATCGGCACCATCAGGTACGAGTGGATGCCGGCGGCCATCCCGGGGGCGACCCGGTCCTCGCTGGACACCAGGCCGCGCAGCACCTCCTCGTCCACGTGGGCGCGCAGCAGCGGCCGCCCGCTGCGCAGGCACTGGGTGTAGCTGCGGTCGGGGGCGTACTCGGAGGTCTCGCCGACGACGTCCACGGCGTGCGCCAGGCCGGTGTCGTAGTTCTCGCCGACCGCGACGGCGCGCAGGGTGACGGAGCGGTCGGAGGGGATCGGGGTGGGCTCGGACCCGCGCAGCACCGGTTCCAGCAGGTCGACGGTGGCGAAGTCGGCGAACCGGGGGACGACGGCCTCGATGAGTTCCTCGGCGGTGCGCTGGAGGTCGAGGGTGGTGCCGATCCGGGCGGTGGCCTCGGCGATGGTGGCCAGCCGCTCCTGGGCCCGGGCGGCCCGGGCCTCGGCCTGGAAGCGTTCGGTGACGTCGATGATGGAGGAGCAGACGCCGAAGACCCGGCCGGTGGAGTCCTCCAGCCGGAAGTAGGAGGCGGACCACGCGCGGTCCCGCTTGGGGTCGCCCGGGACGCGGCCGTGCGAGCGGGCGTCCACCACGGGCTTGCCGGTCTTGAGGACCTGTCGCATGGTCTGTTCGATCTCGCCGCTGTTGATGCCGGGCAGGACGGCGGATATCCGGCGGCCGAGGTGGGCGGAGACCGGCACGCCGTTCATCCGGGCCAGCGCCTCGTTGATCCGGACGTAGCGCAGGTCGCTGTCGTAGACGGCCATGCCGATCGGGGAGCGGCCGAAGACGCCGTCCAGCACCGCGAGGTCGGCCTCGACGGCGTGCAGGGCCCGGGTGTCGGAGGCGGTGGCGAGCAGCAGCAGGGTGCCGGCCGGTCCGGCGATCGGGTAGGTGCGGAACTCCAGCTCGACCCGGTGGCCGTCGCGGTGACGGACCGGGAAGACGAAGGAGGCGCCGCTGCCGGACATGATCCGCTGGAACAGGCCGAGCACCGCGGGCCGGTCGGTCTCGTCGGTGAGCAGCCGGGCGGCGTAGCTGCCGACGGCCTCCTCGGCGGAGTAGCCGAGCAGCGCCTCGGCGTCCTCGCTCCAGTGCAGGATCAGACCGTCGCTCTGCAGCAGGGCCGTGGCGAGCGGGACGAGGCGGTGGCCGTCCGGACGTACGGGATCGCCGCTCGGCGCGGGGCCGGCGGCGGCGGTCGCGTCCCACTCGTGTCCGTGCATTCAGGCAGCACCCCGGTTCGGCTCGTGCCCGGCCGGGTGGGCCTCGCGGTCGGTGCCGGCCGGGGTTCTTCTCCAGACTGCACGGACATCGGCCGCCCGGCGACCCCTTGGTCAGGGGCCGTCCGGTCGCTCGGTTGTACGGGCGTCATGGGCGTACCGGCCGCAGCGTACTCTCCAGAACGCCCGCCCACTGCCGGATCACTCCGGAACGTCGAAGGCTGTCGTCGGTGAGCAGGTTGGCCAGGCCGAGTCCGCGGGCGAGGTCCAGGGTGGCCTGCACCGATTCGCGCACGCCCGGGCGGGTCTCGTCGGCGTCCAGGAACTCCACGGCGGCCCGGTGGGCCTCCCGGCCGACGTGGCCCTCCAGGGCGACGATCCGCTCGCGCAGGCCGTCCTCGGTGGCGGCGGCGGTCCACAGGTGCAGGGCGGCCCGGAACAGCGGGCCGGTGTAGAGGCGGACGATCATGTCGACCACGGCCCGGGTCCGGTCGGGGCCGGCGGCCGGCAGCTCGTCCGCGTGGGCGCGGACGGCTGCCAGCCGCTCGGCGGTGACGTGCTCGACGGCCGCGGTGAAGAGGTCCTCGCGGGTCGGGAAGTGGTGCTGGGCGGCGCCCCGGGAGACGCCGGCCCGTTCCGCGACCACGGTGACGGTGGAGCCCTGCCAGCCGAGCTCGGCCAGGCAGTCCACGGCGGCCGCGAGCAACCGGGCCCGGGTCGCTCGGCTGCGGTCCTGCTGGGGGGTGCGGACGGCGGGTTGGCTGGTCATGGCGGGTGGCGGTTCCTGTGTCGATGGGGTCTGCTCCGGTCGGGGCGCGGCGGGTCGGGGCGCCGCGGGTCGATCCTCACAGACGGGCCGCGTCCTCCGGCCGCCCGGGTCCCGGGCTGCGGGGTCCTGGGCGCCCTGGACCTGGCCGCCCTGGCGCCGGCCGACGGGGTCCCGGCCGACGGGTCTCAGCGGGCGGCCTCGCGGGCGCGCAGTTCGCGGCGGAGGATCTTGCCGGCCGCCGACTTGGGGACGGCGTCCACGAACTCCACCGCGCGCACCTTCTTGTAGGGGGCGACCTGCCCGGCGACGTACCCGGTGACCTCCTCCGCGGTGAGCCCGCTGCCGGGGGCGCGGACCACGAAGGCCTTGGGGCACTCCGTCCCGTCGGCGTCCCGGACGCCGATGACGGCGGCGTCGGCGATCTGCGGGTGGCCGAGCAGGACGGCCTCCAGTTCGGCGGGGGCGACCTGGTACCCCTTGTACTTGATCAGCTCCTTGACCCGGTCGACGACGAACAGGTAGCCGCGCCCGTCCACGTGGCCGATGTCGCCGGTGTGCAGCCAGCCCTCGGCGTCGACCATGGCGGCGGTGTCGGAGGGGCGGCCGAAGTAGCCCTTCATCACCTGGGGGCCGCGGATCAGCAGCTCGCCCGGCTCCCCCGGCCCGAGGTCCCGGCCGGAGCCGTCCAGGGCGATGACCCGCAGCTCGGTGGAGGGGACCATCCGGCCGACCGAGCCGGGCACCGGGTCGCTCTCCGTCGGGGAGACGACGTGGGTGACCGGGGACAGCTCGGTCATCCCGTAGCCCTGGAGCAGGTGCGGCAGGCCCAGCCGGCGGGCGCAGGCCTCGGCGAGCTCCTGGTCCAGCGGGGCGGCCGCGCACAGCAGGTACTCGACCGAGGAGAGGTCGAAGTCGGCCACGACCGGGTGCTTGGCCAGCGCGAGCACGATCGGCGGGGCGACCACCAGGCCCTGCACCCGGTGCCGCTCGACCGCACCGCAGAACTGCTCCAGGTCGAAGCGGGGCAGCACCACCACGGTGGCGCCGCACCGCAGCGGCTGGTTGAGCAGCGCCGTCAGGCCGTAGATGTGGAAGAAGGGGAGCACCGCGAGCACCCGTTCGCCGACGGAGGGGCGGTAGAGGGCGTCGGTCTGGGCCAGGTTGGTGGCGATCGAGCGATGGGTGAGCATCACCCCCTTGGGCAGTCCGGTGGTGCCGCTGGAGTACGGCAGCACGGCGACGTCCTCGCCCGGGTCGATCGCGGGCTCCGGGGCGGGGCCGGTGGCGGCCAGCAGGTCGGCGAGCGAGCGGTGGCCCTCGGCGCCGTCCAGCACGATCACCTCGACCGGCGGGCGGCCGTCGGCGGCCAGCAGCTCGGCGGCGGCGCGGGCGGTCGCCAGGAACGGGGAGACGGTGATCAGGCAGCGGGCGGCGCTGTCCGCGAGCTGGCCGGCCAGCTCGCGGGCGGTGCTGAGGGAGGACACCGTGGTCACGGTGGCACCGGCCCGGCTGGCACCGTAGTAGGCCATCGGATAGGTGACCGAGTTGGGGCTGAACAGGGCCACCACGTCGCCCTTGCCCACCCCGCTCTCCGCCAGTGCGGCGGCGACCCGCTCGACGGAGGCGGCCAGCCGCGCGTAGCTGACCTCCTCCCCGGTGAGGCCGTCGATCAGCGCCGGCCGCTCGCCGTACCCGGCGGCGGCGGCGAGCACCGCGTCATGGATCGGCAGGTCGATGACGGGGACGTCCGGGAACTCGCTACGGAACACCAAGGCATGCCTCCAGTAAGGAAGTTGACGCAGCAACCAAATCGGCGAGCGGATGGCACGGGGCGTGTTCAGGAGCATACGGACAGTCCGGGTGGGGCTGGGCCATTGTGGGAAACCGGGGGCGGGGCAGGCGTGGCGCAGCTGCTCCGAAGGGCGTTCGGACGACCCGACCGGCGTGCGGTGACGACCTGCGCGCTGCGGTGGCGGCCGCGCGCCCCTCGGTGCCGGGGGCTCAGTAGGACTTGGGCAGGCCCAGGGTGTGCTGGGCGACGAAGTTGAGGATCATCTCCCGGCTGACCGGGGCGACCCGGCCGACCCGGGTGGCGGCGAGCAGGGCGCCCAGGCCGTACTCCTGGGTGAGGCCGTTGCCGCCCAGGGTCTGCACCGCCTGGTCGACCGTCCGGGCGGCGGCCTCCCCGGCGGCGTACTTGGCCATGTTGGCGGCCTCCCCGGCCGCCATGTCCTCGCCCGCGTCGTAGAGCAGCCCGGCCTTCTGGGTCATCAGCCGGGCCAGCTCGACCTCCACCGCGCACTGGGCCAGCGGGTGCGCCAGGCCCTGGTGGGCGCCGATCGGGGTGGACCAGACCGTGCGGGTCTTCGCGTACTCCACGGCCTTGCCGAGCGCCTGCCGGGCCAGCCCGAGGGAGAAGGCGGCGGTCAGGATGCGCTCCGGGTTGAGGCCCGCGAACAGTTGGAGCAGGCCGGCGTTCTCGTCGCCCACCAGGGCGTCGGCGGGCAGCCGGACGTCATCCAGGAAGACCTGGAACTGCTTCTCGGGGGCGACCAGCTCCATCGGGATCGCCCGGTACTCGAAGCCGGGGGTGTCCCGGGGGACGACGAACAGGCAGGGCTTGAGCTTGCCGGTGCGGGCGTCCTCGGTGCGGGCCACGAACAGCACGGCGTCGGAGTGGTCGATGCCGGAGACGAAGACCTTGCGGCCGGTCAGCAGCCAGTCCTCGCCGTCCCGGCGGGCGACGGTGGAGATCCGGTGCGAGTTGCTGCCCGCGTCCGGCTCGGTGATGCCGAAGGCCATCCTGCGGCTGCCGTCGGCCAGTCCGGGCAGCCAGCGGCGCTTCTGCTCCTCGGTGCCGTACCGGGCTATCACCGTGCCGCAGATCGCCGGGGAGACGATCAGCAGCAGCAACGGGCAGCCCGCGGTGCCGAGTTCCTCCAGGACGATGGCGAGGTCGCTGATGCCGCCGCCCCCGCCGCCGTACTCGGCGGGCAGGTTGACGCCCAGGTAGCCGGCCTTGCCCGCGTCCGCCCACAGCTCCTCGGCGGGCTCGCCGGCCCGGGCCTTGGCCAGGTAGTAGGCGGAGCCGTAGCGGCGGCCGAGGTCGCCGACGGCCTGGCGCAGGGCGGTGCGTTCGGGGGTTTCGAGGAGCTGACTGCCGATGGACGACATGCGTGGTCCTTCCGCTGGGCGGGTGGTCGGGCGGTGCTCAGGACTCTTCGGGGGATCAGGACTCTTCGGGCGACTTGACGACGGCGAGCAGGGCGCCGAGCCGGACCTGCTGCCCCGGGGTCACGCGCAGGTCCACCAGGGTGCCGTCGGCCGGGGCGGTGACCCGGTGCTCCATCTTCATCGCCTCCAGCACCAGCAGCGGCTGCCCGGTGGTGACGGTGTCGCCGACGGCGGCGGTGGTGCGCAGGACGGTGCCGGGCATCGGGGCGAGCAGGGCGCCGGGGTCGCGCTGGGCGGTGGGGTCGGGGAAGCGCGGCAGCGCGGTGAGCGCGGTGCTGGCGGTCGGGGAGTCGACGTACACCCGGTCGCCGTAGCGGGCCACGTCGTAGCGCCGCTGCACCTCGCCCTCGCGCAGCAGGACGAACCCGGCCTCGGCCTCGACGAGTTCGACGTCCGGGTGGTCGACGGCCTCCAGGCCGCCCCTGGTCCGGCGGTAGCGGACCTCCCACTCGACGCCGTCGGGGGCCCCGTAGCGCTTGGACTGGGGCTGGGAGGGCAGGTTGCGCCAGCCGGACGGCAGCGCGGTGCCGCGCGCGGCCGCGTCGGCGAGGGCGGCGGCCAGGGCGGCCCGCCCGGTGCTCCTGGTGTCGGGGGCGAGCAGTTCGGCCGAATGCTCGGCCAGGAAGCCGGTGTGCAGCCGCCCGGCCAGGAAGGCCGGGTGCCGCAGTGCGCGGACCAGCAACTCCCGGTTGGTGGAGGGCCCGTGGATCCGGGCGCGGGCCAGCGCGTCGGCCAGCTTCCGGGCGGCGGCGGCGCGGGTCGGCGCCCGGACGATCACCTTGGCGAGCATCGCGTCGTAGTGCGGGCTGATCTCGCTGCCGGCCGCCACCCCGGAGTCCAGCCGCAGCCAGGAGTCCGTTCCCACCCCGGGCCCGCTGAACTCCTTGTGCTCCGAGGTCAGTTCGAGGCGGTGCAGGGTGCCGGTCGCGGGCTGCCAGTCCTTCGCCGGGTCCTCGGCGTACAGCCGGGCCTCGATCGCGTGGCCGGTGCTCGGCGGCGGCCCGCCCGCGGGCAGCTCCTCGCCCTCCGCGACGGCGAGTTGGAGCGCGACCAGGTCCAGGCCGGTGACCGCCTCGGTGACCGGGTGCTCGACCTGGAGCCGGGTGTTCATCTCCAGGAAGTAGAACCGGCCGTCCCCGGTGAGCAGGAACTCGGCGGTGCCGGCGCCGACGTAGCCGATCGCCCGGGCGGCGTCCGCGGCCGCGGCGTGCAACGCGGCCCGCACCTGCGGCGCCAGGCCGGGGGCCGGGGCCTCCTCGATCACCTTCTGGTGCCGCCGCTGCAAGGAGCAGTCGCGGTCGCCCACCGCCCACACCGTGCCGTGGGCGTCGGCCAGCAGCTGCACCTCCACGTGTCGGCCGCTGGGAAGGTAGCGCTCGCAGAACACCTCGTCGGAGCCGAAGGCCTTGGCCGCCTCGGCCCGGGCCGCCGCCAGTGCGCCGGGCAGGTCCGCCAGCCGTTCGACCACCCGCATGCCGCGGCCGCCGCCGCCCGCCGCGGCCTTCACCAGCACCGGCAGGTCGGCCTCGGTCGGCTCGGCGAGCGCGCCCAGCACCGGCACCCCGGCCTCGGCCATCAGCCGCTTGGCGGCCGTCTTGGAGCCCATCGCGGCGATCGCGGTCGGCGGCGGACCGACCCAGAGCAGGCCGGCGTCCAGCACGGCCCGGGCGAACTCCGCGTTCTCGGAGAGGAATCCGTACCCCGGGTGGACGGCGTCCGCCCCCGCCCGCAGAGCGGCCCGGACGATCAGCTCTCCGCGCAGGTAGGTGTCGGCGGGCGCGGCGCCGGGCAGCCGTACCGCCGCGTCGGCCTCCCGGACGTGCGGGGCGCCGGTGTCCGGGTCCGAGTGGACGGCGGTGGTCGCGATGCCGAGCTCCCGGCAGGTGCGGAACACCCGGCGGGCGATCTCGCCGCGGTTGGCGACCAGCAGGTTGGTGATCATCTGACCTCTCACATCCGGAAGACGCCGTAGCCACGCGCGCCCTCGACCGGCGCGTTGTGGATCGCGGACAGACACAGGCCCAGCACCGTACGGGTGTCACGCGGGTCGATCACGCCGTCGTCGTACAGCCGGCCGGACAGGAAGACCGGCAGCGACTCCGCCTCGATCTGCTGCTCGACCATCGCCCGGATCGCCGCGTCCGCGTCCTCGTCGTACGGCTGCCCCTTCGCCGCCGCCGACTGGCGGGCCACGATCGAGAGCACCCCGGCGAGCTGCTGCGGGCCCATCACCGCGGACTTGGCGCTCGGCCAGGAGAACAGGAAGCGCGGCTCGTACGCCCGGCCGCACATGCCGTAGTGGCCCGCCCCGTAGGAGGCGCCGAGCAGCACCGACAGGTGCGGGACCTTGGAGTTCGAGACGGCGTTGATCATCATCGCGCCGTGCTTGATGATGCCGCCCTGCTCGTAGTCCCGGCCGACCATGTAGCCGGTGGTGTTGTGCAGGAACAGCAGCGGGGTGTTCCGCTGGTTCGCCAACTGGATGAACTGGGCGGCCTTCTGGGACTCCGCGCTGAACAGCACGCCCTGGGCGTTGGCCAGGATGCCGACCGGGTAGCCGTGCAGCCGGGCCCAGCCGGTGGCCAGGCTGGCGCCGTACAGCGGCTTGAACTCGTCGAAGTCGGAGCCGTCGACGATCCGGGCGATCACCTCGCGCGGGTCGAAGGGCACCTTGAGGTCCCCCGGGACGATGCCCAGCAGCTCCTCCTCGTCGTACGCCGGAGGCGCGGCGCAGCGGTCCGGGCCGGGGCCCGGCTTGCGGTGCTCCAGCCGGGCGACGATCCGGCGGGCGATCCGCAGCGCGTCCGCCTCGTCCACCGCGAAGTGGTCGGCCAGGCCGGAGCTGCGGGCGTGCATCTCGGCGCCGCCCAGCGACTCGTCGTCGGCCTCCTCGCCGGTCGCCATCTTCACCAGCGGCGGGCCGCCGAGGAACACCTTGGCGCGCTCCTTGACCAGCACGGTGTGGTCCGACATCCCCGGCACGTAGGCACCGCCGGCCGTCGAATTGCCGACCACCACGGCCACGGTGGGGATCCCGGCCGCCGAGAGCCGGGTCAGGTCGCGGAACAGGGCGCCGCCCGGGATGAAGATCTCCTTCTGGCTGGGCAGATCCGCCCCGCCCGACTCGACCAGGTTCACCACCGGGAGCCGGTTCTGCAGCGCGATCTCGTTGGCCCGCAGGGCCTTGCGCAGCGTCCACGGGTTGCTGGCGCCGCCGCGCACCGTCGGGTCGTTGGCGGTGATCACGCACTCCACGCCCTCGACCACCCCGATGCCGGTGACCAGCGCGGCGCCCACCGGGTGGTCGCTGCCCCAGGCCGCCAGCGGGGACAGCTCCAGGAACGGCGAGTCCTGGTCCACCAGCAGCTCGATCCGCTCCCGGGCCAGCAGCTTGCCCCGCTTGCGGTGGCGCTCCACGTACTTGGGGCCGCCGCCGGCCAGCGCCTTGGCGTGCTCGGCGTCCAGCTCGGCCAACTTGGCGACCATCGCGGCACGGTGCTCCGCGTACTCGGGCCCGGCCGGGTCGACGCGGGTGGGCAGGACGGTCACAGCAGGGCCTCCGGGATGTCGAGGTGGCGCGAGCGCAGCCACTCGCCCAGGGCCTTCGCCTGCGGGTCGAAGCGGTGCTGGGCGGCGACGCCCTCGCCGAGCAGGCCGGTGAGGGTGAAGTTGACGGCCTTGAGGTTCGGCAGCAGGTGCCGGGTGACGGGCAGGTCGGCGGCCTCGGGGAGCAGTGCGCGCAGCCGGTCGACGGTGAGGGTGTGCGCCAGCCAGCGCCAGGCGTCCTCGGTGCGGGCCCAGACGCCCAGGTTGGCGTCGCCGCCCTTGTCGCCGCTGCGGGCGCCGAGCACCAGGCCGAGCGGGGCGCGACGGGTCGGGCCCGGCGGCAGGGGCTCGGGCAACTCGGCGTCGACGGAGGCGACGTGGCCGGTGACGGCGGCGGGCGGGACGGTGATCCGGCGGCCGTCCGGCAGCACCGCGGTGTGCTCGACCAGCTTCGCGTCCAGGTACGCGGCGGTGAACACCCCGTACGGGGCGCCCGGGCCGGGTGGGGCGGTGAGGTGGAAGCCCGGGTAGCCGGCGAGGCCCAACTCCACGGCGGCCTTGCCGAGTTCGCGACCGACCTTGGCCGGATCCCGGTCCCGGGCGGTCAGTCGGAGCAGGGCGGACGCGGCCTCCTCGGTGTCGGCGTCCGGGTGGTCGGTGCGGGCGAGGGTCCAGCGCAGCTCGGCCGGGCGGACCTCGGGCGGCAGGGCGGCGGCCAACTGGCGTTGCACCAGGGCGGCCTTGGCCTCGATGTCCAGACCGGTCAGGACGAAGACCACTTCGTTGCGGTGGCCGCCGAGCCGGTTCAGGCCGACCTTGAGGGTCGGCGGCGGGGCCTCGCCGCGCACGCCGTCGATCCGCACCCGGTCCGGGCCCTCCTCGGTGAGCCGCACGGAGTCCAGCCGGGCGGTCACGTCGGGGCCGAGGTAGTGCGCTCCGCCGGTCTCGTACAGGAGTTGGGCGGTGACCGTGCCGATCGTGACGGCCCCGCCCGTCCCGGGGTGCTTGGTGATCACGCTGGAGCCGTCGGCGTGCAGTTCTGCCAGCGGGAAGCCCGGGCGGTCCACGTCGTGCTCGCCGAAGAAGGCGTAGTTGCCGCCGGTCGCCTGCGCCCCGCACTCCAGCACGTGCCCGGCCAGCACCGCCCCGGCGAGGGCGTCCAGCTCGTCCGGGCCCCAGCCGAAGTGGGCGATCGCCGGCCCGGCCACCAGTGCGGCGTCCGTCACCCGCCCGGTCACCACCACGTCCGCCCCCTCCGTCAGGCAGGCGGCGACGCCGAACCCGCCCAGGTAGGCGTTGGCGGCCAACAGGCCCTCGGGCAGGCCGAGTTCCTCCCGGCGCGGGAGCAGGTCGTCCCCCTCGACGTGGGCGACGACGGTCGGCACTCCCAGGCGCTGCGCCAGCTCCCGCAACCGGTCCGCGAGCCGGGCCGGATTGAGGCCGCCCGCGTTCACCACGACCCGCACACCGCGGTCCCGGGCCAGGCCGAGGCACTCCTCCATCTGCCGCAGGAAGGTCCGGGCGTACCCGAGCGAGGGATCCCTCAGCCGGTCCCGCGCCAGGATCAGCATGGTCAACTCGGCGAGGTAGTCCCCGGTGAGCACGTCCAACGGCCCACCCGTGAGCATCTCCCGCACCGCCGCGAACCGGTCCCCGTAGAACCCCGAGGCATTGCCGACCCGCAGCACCGATCCTCCGCGCACCAAAGCGCCTCCCCTACCGGCCTGTTGGCGCCGCCCCGCACGAGCGGCGCCGCGCAGCAGCGTGGCACCGGCCGCAGAAAAAAGCAATCATGCCTGCTTGTTTTCCCGCCATCGGCATCACTCCGACCGGCCGGCGGGGCCCAGGGGTCAGTCCGCGGTGCCGAGGAGGTCCTGGGCCGCGTGGTGGAAGGCCTCCGTGGCGTGGGTGGCGCGGTCGCGGTGGTGGAGCAGGCCCCACCGGACCGGGGGTGCGCCGGTCAGCGGGCGGTAGGTGACGTCGGGGCGGGGGTGGTAGCGGCGGGCCTGGGCGCCGAGCGGGAAGGCGGCCCGGCCCGCGCCGACGAGGGTGAGGATCTCGTTCAGGGTGCCGCCCTCCGGGCCGGACGGGATCGGCCGCCCGGCCGGTGTCCGGGCCGGGGTGCGGTCGGCCCGGAAGGACTCCGGCACGGCGGCGGGCAGTCGGACGAGCGGGATCCCGGCCAGCTCCTCCGGTGTGACGGCGTCCTGCTGCGCGAGCGGGTGGCCGGCGGGCAGGGCGATCATCCGGGGCTCGCTCACCAGGACCGGGCCCGGCACCAGGTCGGGCTCGCGCAGCGGGTACTCCGCGAACACCAGGTCCACCTCGCCCGCCCGCAACAGGCGTATCCGGTCGACGAGTTCGGCCTCCCGGAGGGTCGCCTCCCAGCCCGGCAGCCGCTCCCGGAAGCGCTCCGCGACGCCGATGAGCAGCTGCCCCGCCGCGGGGCCCGCGAACGCCACCCGCAGCGTTCCGGTGCGGCCGTGCCCGGCGTCGGCGACCCGCCGGACGGCGGCGCCCACCGCCTCCCACGCGGGCCGCAGCTCCTGCGCCAGCTGGACGCCGAGCGCGGTCGGCTCCACCCGGCGGCTCGTCCGGGTGAACAGCGGTGCGCCGACGCGGCGTTCCAGCTTCCGTACGGTCTGGCTGATCCGTGCGGTGGAGACGTGCAGCCGTTCGGCCGTCCGCCCGAAGTGCAGTTCCTCGGAGAGCGCCAGGAACGCCTCGATCTCGTGCCGCTCCAGCACCCTTGCCGCCTCTCCCCCACCACTTCGTTAAGTCTCGGTTCACGATCGTTGCACAGTCACCCGTTGATCGTCCGGCCGTTCCGGCGGGAGGGTGGACCCGTCACCGAACAACAGCCACCCGACCGGGAGTTCCATCGTGTACATCACCACCGACCGCGCCCTCACCGCACCCGCCGACGACCCGGCCGCCGTCGCCACCGAGCTGCGCGACCGGACCGAGATCCTGGACGCCCTGCTCCGCTTCGGCCTCGGCCAGGACCTCCACGACCGCGAGCTCTTCGCCTCCTCCTTCACCCCGGACGCCGAACTGGACTTCCGCCCCGCGGCCGCCGCGTGGGGCGCCGAGCCGCCCCTGATGACCGGCCGGGACCACATCGTCACGACCATCCTCGGCATGTTCGCCGGGCGGGTGACCACCACCCACCAGATCACCAACCCCCGGATCACCGTGGACGGCGACCGCGCCCGGCTCACCGCCCTCGTCGAGGCCCAGCACCTGCTGACGGCCGCCCCGGCGACGCACGCGCTGTTGAAGAACCGCTACGACGTCGAGCTGCACCGGGACGGCGGGCGCTGGCTGATGCACCGGGTGCGGATCGACAACGTGTGGCTCACCGGTGAGCCCGAGGCGATCTTCGGCTGAACCGAGCGGCACCGGGCGCCCGGGCAGGCGGCTCTACGGCGGGGCAGGACATTCGGTGGCCCGGGATATTGGGTGGGGCTGCGGGGTGGCGGTGGATAGCCTCGGGGGTATGACCTGGCTTCCTGCTGATTTCGTCCATCCCGTCCACGTGCCGCTGCTCGACGGCGCGTACCACCTGCGGCCGATCCGGGAGGCGGACGCGCCGATGGACTATCCGGCGGTGATGGGCTCCCGGGAGCGGCTGTTCGGGATCTTCGGGCCGGCCTGGGGGTGGCCGGCGGCGACGATCACGGCCGAGGCGAACCGGATCGACCTCGCCCGGCACGAGCGGGAGATCGCCGCCCACCAGTCGTTCAACTACGTGCTGCTGGACGCCGCCGAGACGGCCGTGCACGGGTGCGTGTACATCGACCCGCCCGAGCGGGCCGGGGCGGACGGCGAGGTCTCCTGGTGGGTGGTGGACGGCCTGGTCGGCAGCGCGGTGGAGCGGGCCTTCGACGCGCTGGTGCCGCGGTGGATCGCCGCCGAGTGGCCGTTCCGGCAGCCGCGGTTCCTGGGGCGCGACCTCAGCTGGGAGGAGTGGCTGGCCCTGCCGGAGGCTCCGGGTGCCTGAGCGCGCGCTGAGCTTCGGAACGGTCGCGGAGTCCTACGAGCGGTACCGGCCCGGGTATCCGGTGGAGCTCTTCGACCTGGTCGCGGGATACGCCGCGGAGCACGCGGGCGGGCCGGTGCGGACGGCGCTGGAGATCGGGGCCGGGACGGGCAAGGCCACCCGGCTGTTCGCCGGGCACGGCGTCGCCGTGACCGCGACCGAGCCGGACGCCGCCATGCTCGCCGAGCTGCGCCGGCACACCCCGGACAGCGTCCGGACGGTGCGCGCCGCGTTCGAGGAGCTGCCGCCGGACGGGCCGTACGACCTGGTGTACGCGGCGGCGGCACTGCACTGGACCAGTCCGGCGGGCCGCTGGCAGCGGGTGGCCGAACTGCTGCGCCCGGGCGGCGTGTTCGCCTGTTTCGGCGGGCCCGTCCAGTTGGCCGACCCCGAACTGGCCGAAGCCGTAAGGGTGGTGCGGGCGCCGTTCCTGGCGAGCGATGACGTGCCCTCCCCGGACGGCACGCCGCCGGAGCAGGAGCTGCAGTGGCCGGGCACCGAGCTGGAGCGCTCCGAGCGGTTCGACCGGGTGCAACAGCTTTTGCTGCCAAGGCGGTTGACGATCGGGCCGGAGGAGTACCTCGGCCACCTGTCGACGGTCTCGGCCTATCTGCTGCTGCCGGAGGACGCCCGGGCGGAGGTGTTCCGCCGGATCCTGGCGGTGCTGCCGGAGCGCGTCGGACTGGACGCGGACATCACCGTCCACCTCGCTCGGCGCCGCTGATTCGTGGCTTCCGCCAGTACGACGACACGTCGGGCTGCGCCAGACTTCCCAGCACAGCACTGGGCTGCGCACACGGGAGGACGACACGATGAGCGTGCAGCAGTACGACGGGATCGGCGAGGCGTTCGAGGGCTTCAAGGCCCTGCCGCTGACGCGGTTCGGGGAGGTGCCGAGCTTCCTCGCGATGGTCGGGGACGTCCGCGGCAAGGCCGTCCTCGACCTGGCGTGCGGAACGGGCTTCTACAGTCGCGAGGTCCGTCGGCGCGGCGCCGCGGAGGTGCTCGGGATCGACATCTCCACCGAGATGATCGCCGCCGCCGAGTCGTTCGAGCAGCGCGACCCGCTGGGGGTGCGCTACGAGGTCGGCGATGTGGCCGAACTGCGCGAACTGGAGCGGCAGTTCGACGTGGTCCTGGCGGTGCAGTGCCTCAACTACGCGGAGGACCGCGCGTCGCTGGACCGGATGTGTCGCACCGTCCACCGCAGCCTGGTGCCGGGCGGGGAGCTCTTCGTCTTCGCCCAGAAGCCGGACTACGCCTTCGACTGTCTCACCCTGGAGCAGTACGGGTTCCGCTGCGAGCCGACCGGGGAGCACGTCGAGACCGGCCCGCGGGTACGGGTCACCGCGCTGCTCGACCCCCGGCCGATCAGCATCCTCGGGACCGTCCCGCGCCGGGAGGTCTACGAGGAGGCGCTGCGCGGGGCCGGGTTCTCCGATCTTGAGTGGGTGCCGCTGGGGATCTCCGAGGAGGGCCTGCGCGAGTACGGCGAGGAGTTCTGGGCGGACGTCCTCGCCCACCCGCCGCTGGAGATGCTGCGCTGCCGCGCCTGAGCGGCAAGCGCTGAGCACCGCACGCTGCGCGTGACCATCGACCCCGGGGGACGGCGACCACACCCGCCGCTCCCCGGGGTCGATCGGTTTCCCGGGGAGGCGATCAGTTTTCGAGAAGCGCCCGCCCGGGGGCCGCGCCTAGCGTTGCAGTCATGAACGACATCAGCATTCACTGGACCTTCCTCCCCCACACCGACCCCGAGGCCTCGCTCGCCTTCTACCGCGACCTGCTCGGCTTCGAGGTCCGCCAGGACGTCGGCGGCGGCCCGATGCGGTGGATCACCGTCGGGCCCGCCGGGCAGCCCGGCGTGTCGCTGGTGCTGGAGCCGCCGTTCGCGGACCCGGGCATCACCGAGGACGAGCGGCGTACCATCACCGAGATGATGGCCAAGGGGACGTACGCCCGGGTGGTGCTCGCCACCGCCGACCTGGACGGCGTGTTCGACCGGTTGAAGTCCGGCGGCGCGGAGCTCGTCCAGGAGCCGACCCTGCAGCCGTACGGCGTCCGCGACTGCGCCTTCCGCGACCCGGCGGGCAACATGGTCCGCTTCAACGAAGTGCGCTGACCCCTCCCGGGCCCGCCCCGGCCGGGACCGACCGGCCGGGGCGGGCCCGGGGCGCCGCACGACGCCCCACCGAAGAGCCGCCGAAGACCCACCGAAGTACCGCCGAGAAGCCACCGAGACACGGAGCGAAGACCACGATGGCCGAGCCGCACGCCGCCGACAGCCACGACCTGATCCGCGTGCACGGGGCACGCGAGAACAACCTCAAGGACGTCAGCGTCGACATCCCCAAGCGCCGCCTGACGGTGTTCACCGGGGTGTCCGGCTCCGGCAAGAGCTCGCTGGTCTTCGACACCATCGCCGCCGAGTCGCAGCGGCTGATCAACGAGACCTACAGCGCCTTCGTCCAAGGCTTCATGCCGACCCTGGCCCGCCCCGAGGTGGACGTCCTGGAGGGCCTGACCACGGCGATCCTGGTCGACCAGCAGCGGATGGGCGCCGACCCGCGCTCCACCGTCGGCACCGCGACCGACGCCAACGCGATGCTGCGGATCCTGTTCAGCCGGCTGGGCACCCCGCACATCGGCTCCCCCAAGGCCTTCTCCTTCAACGTCCCGTCGATCAGCGGCGCCGGCGCGGTGACGGTGGAGCGCGGCGGCAGGACGGTCAAGGAGCGGCGCAGTTTCAGCATCACCGGCGGCATGTGCCCGCGCTGCGAGGGCCGGGGCAGCGTCACCGACATCGACCTCACCCAGCTGTACGACGACACCAAGTCGCTCGCCGAGGGCGCGATCCTGATCCCCGGCTGGAAGCCGGACAGCTGGTGGACGGTCGGGGTGTACGCCAACTCGGGCTTCCTGGACGCGGACAAGCCGATCCGCAGGTACACCAAGAAGGAGCTCCAGGACTTCCTCCACCGGGAGCCCACCAAGGTCAAGGTCAACGGGGTCAACCTGACCTACGAGGGCCTGATCCCCAAGCTCCAGAAGTCCATGCTGTCCAAGGACAAGGAGGCGCTGCAGCCGCACATCCGGGCCTTCGTGGAGCGTGCCGTCACCTTCACCTCCTGCCCGGAGTGCGGGGGCACCCGGCTGAGCGAGACCGCCCGGTCCTCGAAGATCGGCGGTGTCAGCATCGCCGACGCCTGCGCGATGCAGATCAGCGACCTCGCGGACTGGGCCAGGGCACTGGACGAGCCCTCGGTGGCGCCCCTGCTCGACGCGCTGCGGCAGGCGCTGGACGCCTTCGTGGAGATCGGCCTCGGCTACCTCTCGCTGGACCGCCCCTCCGGCACCCTGTCGGGCGGCGAGGCGCAGCGGGTGAAAATGATCCGCCACCTGGGCTCCTCGCTCACCGACACCACGTACGTCTTCGACGAGCCCACCACCGGGCTGCACCCGCACGACATCAGCCGGATGAACGACCTGCTGCTGCGGCTGCGGGACAAGGGCAACACGGTGCTGGTGGTGGAGCACAAGCCGCAGACCATCGCGATCGCCGACCACGTGGTGGACCTCGGTCCCGGGGCGGGCGCGGCGGGCGGCTCGGTGTGCTTCGAGGGCAGCGTGGCCGGGCTGCGGAAGAGCGGCACCGTCACCGGCCGGCACCTGGCGGACCGAACGGCGCTGCGGGCGGAGGTGCGCAAGCCCACCGGCTCACTGGCGATCCGCGGCGCGGACAGCCACAACCTGCGGGACGTGGACGTGGACGTCCCGCTCGGGGTGCTGACCGTGGTCACCGGGGTGGCGGGCTCGGGGAAGAGTTCGCTGATCCACGGCTCGATCCCGCCGAGCGAGGGCGTGGTCTCGGTCGACCAGGGGGCGATCAAGGGCTCCCGGCGCAGCAACCCGGCGACGTACACCGGGCTGCTGGAGCCGATCCGCAAGGCCTTCGCCAAGGCGAACGGGGTGAAGCCGGCCCTGTTCAGCGCCAACTCGGAGGGCGCCTGCCCGACCTGCAACGGCGCCGGCGTGGTCTACACCGACCTGGCGATGATGGCCGGGGTGGCCACCACCTGCGAGGACTGCGAGGGCAAGCGCTACCAGGCCTCGGTGCTGGAGTACCGGCTGGGCGGCCGGGACATCAGCGAGGTGCTGGCGATGTCGGTGGGCGAGGCGGAGGCGTTCTTCGGCGACGGCGAGGCGAAGCTGCCGGCCGCGCACCGGATCCTGGAGCGGCTCGCCGACGTCGGCCTGGGCTACCTCAGCCTCGGGCAGCCGCTGACCACGCTGTCCGGCGGTGAGCGGCAGCGGTTGAAGCTGGCCACCCACATGGCGGACAAGGGCGGGGTCTACGTCCTGGACGAGCCGACCACCGGGCTGCACCTGGCGGACGTCGAGCAGCTCCTCGGCCTGCTGGACCGGTTGGTGGACTCCGGCAAGTCGGTGATCGTGATCGAGCACCACCTGGCGGTGATGGCGCACGCCGACTGGATCATCGACCTCGGGCCGGGCGCCGGGCACGACGGCGGCCGGGTGGTCTTCGAGGGCACCCCGGCCGAGCTGGTCGCGGCCCGCTCGACACTGACCGGCGAGCACCTCGCGGAGTACGTGAAGTGAGACGTCCGTGAAGCGAGGATCAGGGGAGGCGAACCGCCGGGGCGCCCGCTACCCGAGCGGGAGGACCATCTCCAGGATCCGGGCCCGCTCGTCCAGCACGTACGGCGTCTCGCCGCCCGTGCAGGTGAAGCCGCGCCGCCGGTAGAAGGCGGCGGCGCGGTCGTTCGCCTCGTGGACGCCGAGCAGCATCCACTCGGCGCCGCCCTCCCGCGCCCAGGCGATCACCGCGTCCAGCAGGGCGTCGGCGACGCCGCGCTCGCGGCCGCGGTGCGCCGGGTCGACCCAGACGCCGATCAGGTCGACGGTCGCGGTCTTGCGGCTGGGGATCGAGAGCATGGTGGCGACCCACTGGTCGTCGCCGTCCACGGCGACCAGGCCGATCCGGCCGGGCTCGTTCAGCCAGTCCGTACGGGCCCGCCAGTTGCCCTCGCCCTGGAGCTGCGCGTACGCGTGGGTCTCGCCGAACGCCAGCGGGGTGTCGAGGAGCTGGGCCAGCCGGATGGTGCGCAGCCGCTCCCAGTCGTCGCGGCCGATCCGTTCGATCCGGTACTGCACGTCGTCCCCTGTCGGCGAAAAGCCTCCGCCGTCGGCGGTCGCCGACGACGGAGGCAGGATAACCGCAGCTCAGGTCACGGCTTGAGGCGGACCACCTGCGGGTCGTGGTCGCTGGCCTGCTGGGCGAACTCGGCGTTGATGTGCACCACGTCGTACTTGGCGTAGCCGAGCTCGGGGCTGACCAGGACGTGGTCGAGCACCTGGGAGTTGCCCTGGTAGACGTAGGAGTACTGCTCGGTCTCCGGCAGCTCGTTCACCAGGTCGCGCAGCACGCCGCCCTTGGTGAGCGCGGCCAGCGCGGGCGAGAACTGGTAGTCGTTGAAGTCGCCGAGCGAGACGATCCTGGCCTGCTTGTCGGCGGCCAGCAGCCCGGCGACGAAGGCCTGCTCGACGGTGGCCTGCTTGACCCGCTGCACCTCGGAGCTGCGGGTCGGGGCCTGGAAGCGGCTGTCGATGCCCTGGTCGCCGCCCTTGCTGTTGAAGTGGTTGGCGATCACGAAGACCTTCTGGCCGCGGAACGCGAACTGGCCGACCAGCGGCTTGCGGCTGTTGGTCCAGGCGTCGTCGGTGGGCGCGATCCGGCCGGGCGAGGCGGTGAGCGCGGTGGCGGCGCCGCTGCCGGTGACGCCGACGGCGGCGGTGGCGCTGCCGCCGGGGATGTCGGTGAAGGAGACCCGCTGGGGGTTGAACAGGAAGACCTGGCGGATGTTGCCGCCGGGCTCGCCGCCGTCCTTGCCGTCCTGGGGGTCGACCGAGCGCCAGTCGTAGGCGGGGCCGCCGGCCGCCTTGATCGCGGCGAGGAACTTGGCGACGGTCTGGCTCGCGTCGACGGTGCCGTCGCTCTTGGCGCCGTTGTTGTCCTGGATCTCCTCCAGGGCGACGATGTCGGGCGAGCGCAGGTTGGTGACGATGCCCTGGGCCAGCTCGGCGAACTTGGCGTCCGGGTTGGTGGCGGCCAGGTTCTCCACGTTGTAGGTGGCGACGGTGAGTTCGCGCTCGCTCGCCTGCGGGGTGACCTCGCGCTGGAGGTGGTTGTCCTTGAGGGTGCCGAGGGTGCCGGCCACCAGGGTGTAGCCGCCGAAGGAGTTGTAGTCCAGCGGGCCGGTGGTGGTGCCGGTCAGCTCGTCGCCGACGTTGGCGACCGGGAAGGGCTGCTGGGTGACGGCGGCCTGCTGCTGCACCATCAGGCGGCCGACGTTGGGCTCGCGGTAGGACTCGTAGAGCACGCCGCCGCGCTTGCTGCGCTGGTCCTGGCGGTCGGCGGCGACCCAGAGCTCGTTGTACTTGTCGGTCGCCTGTATCACCCGGACGTCCTTGACCTGGACGAGCATGCCCTCCAGCGACTCGTAGAAGTCCAGGGCGTACTTCTCCGGGTCGAGCCGACCGGCGTCGATGCTGCCGTCGGGCCCGGCCGGCGGGGCGTAGGTGCCGGGGATGTTGCGGGTGTCCACCACCACGGGGGCGGGCAGCGGGTTGCCGGCCGAGAGCACCGTGACGGCGGGGCCGGTGAGCTCGGTGACGGACTGCGAGCCGCCCGAGGAGTTCGGGTAGTACTCGGTGACCTTTCCGCTGACCAGCACCGAGTCGCCGACCTTCACGGTCGGGTTTCCGCCGGTGAAGACGAAGATGCCCTCGCTGGTGGCCGGGTCGGCGTCCGGGTTCGGGTCCTGCAGCCAGAATCCCTTGGAACTGCCGTACGCGCGCACACCGGTGACGATTCCGGGCACGCCGGTGACCGGCTTTCCGGCCTGCGGGGAGACCCGGGTGGTGCCCTGGATGTCGTGGATCCGCAGCGGACCGGCCTCGGTGGGCGCGGGCGGGGCGGCGGCCGCACCGGCGGCGACGGCGGACGGCAGCGGGACGAGCACCAGCGAGACGGCGAGTGCGGCCGGGGCGACGGCGGCGCGCAACAGGGCGGCTCTGCGGGGGCGGGGGGCGGAGGCGGTGGTCACCGGGGCATGGCTCCTAGCTCGGGCAGCGGACGCTACTCGCGTAGAAGGAAGGTCGGGAGAGAGCGGGGGACGGCTCCCGTTCCCCCGCGGCGCCCTCAAGATACGCGCGTAGAAAATGCCCCGACAAGACCTCGTCAATGAACTGTCGGTTCCGGCCCGGTGACGTGCGGAAGCGTCGATTCGGCTCTTTCCCAGGCTCCTTCCAGCAGCCGCCCAGCAATTCCCCAGTTTGACCGTGCCTTTGCCCGGCTTTACCCGATCCGTTCCACGATCAGCTCGCACAACTCATGGGTGCGCAGCGCGTCGTGGGCGTCCAGGGTCTTCCCGGCCCGGACGGCGTCCAGGAAGCCCAGCACGCACTGCTCGATCCCGCGCTGACGGGCCACCGGCACCCAGTCGCCGCGCCGCCGGACGGTGGGCTGGCCCCGGTGGTCGATGACCTCGGCGAGGTTGCGCACCTCGCGCTTGGAGTCGCCGCCGGAGACCTCCAGCACCTCCTCGGTCGAGCCGGAGACCCGGTTCATGATGCCGAGTGCGGTGAAGCCCGCCCCGCCGAGCGTCAGCACCACGTGCTCCACCAGGCCCTCGCGGTCCTTGCGGGCCCGGACGTCCACCTGCTCGATCTCGCCGGGGACCAGGAACCGCAGGGTGTCCACCACGTGCACGAAGTCGTCGAAGACCAGCGTCCGGGCGGCCTCGGGCAGGCCCTCGCGGTTCTTCTGCAGCACGATCAGGTCGCGCGGGCGCTCCAACGCCTGGGCGTAGCCGGGGGCGTGGCGCCGGTTGAAGCCGACCATCAGCGAGCGGCCGGTGCGGTCGGCGAGGTCGACCAGCCGGCGGGCGCCGTCCACGGTGTAGTCGAGCGGCTTGTCCACGTACACGTCCACCCCGGCGCCGAGCAGCCGCTCGACGATCGGCACGTGCTGGTCGGTGGCCGCGTGCACGAAGGCGGCCCGGATGCCGCTGTCGATCAGCGCGCCCAGGTCGGTGAACCGGCTTGCGGCGTCGATCCGGTGGGTCTCCCCCAGCCGGTCCAGCTTGGCCCGGTCCCGGGTCATCAGGCGCAGGTCGAGCCCGGGCAGGGCGGTGAGCACCGGCAGGTACGCCTTCTGCGCGATGTCGCCGAGGCCGATCACCCCGACCGGCAGCGGGCCGGCGGGGACGACGGTCGAGGTCATGGGGGCTCCTGGGGTGCGGCCGGTCATGGTTCCGCCACCCTACGCGGTCCGTCGTACGGCGGTTCGGGCACGATCCCGGCCGGGGTCGGGTGGGGTGGGGCTCGGTGGGGCCGGTCGGGGGGCCGGGACGGTAGGGGAAACCCGACCACCGTTCCTCGACCTGGCTGTCATGACGTCACCCGCCCGCCGCGGCTGCAATGGTGAGGTGCTCACTCACCAGCCCCGCCGGGCTCCGGGAGCGGACGGGCGCAGGTGGTACTGGTGCGCCGGTTGGCTCGCCTGCGCCGCCTGGGCCGCCGTGTTCCCCCTCGTCTCGCCGCTCGGGCCGCACCGGACCTGGGGCGCCGTCGCCGCGGTCGGCTACCTCCTCGCGGCGGTCGCCGTCCTGCTGCCCGCGCGGCGGGACGCCCCGGCCCGCTCGACCGCGCTGGCCCTGGCCGGGGCGGTCGTCCTGCCGCTGCTGCTGCTGCTGGTGCTCTCCGGGGCCGGGCAGAGCGAGGTCGGGGTGATCGAACGGTCCGGCTCGCTGCTGCTGAACCAGGGCTCCCCGTACCTCGACGAGCCGCGCACGGTGGCCGAGGTGACGCCCTACCTGCCGGCGATGGCCCTGCTGGGCGTGCCGCGCGCGGTGCTCGGCGCCGACGGCCTGCCGGCCCGGCTGGCGGGCGATCCCCGGCTGTGGTGCGCCGCCGTGTTCCTCGGCGGCCTGTGGCTCGCCCACCGGGTGCTGCGCGCCGCCGCGCCGGAGGACGGAACGGGCACCGGACGGAACCGGGGCCCGGTACCGGCCGGGGCGGCCCTCCCGGCCCTCGCGGCCCTGGTCGCCTCGCCGGTCGTGGCGCTGCCGCTCGCGGTCAGCGGTGTCGACCTCCCGCTGACCGGCCTGCTCTGCCTGGCCCTCGCGCTGGCCTCGGCGGGCCGCCCGACCGCCACCGGGCTGGCGCTGGCCGCGGCCTGTGCGCTCAAGTGGACGGCCTGGCCCGCGGTGGCCGTCGCCGTCGCCCTGCTGGCCGCCACGGCCGGCCGGCGGGCCGCCGCCCGCGGCTGCGGCACGGCGCTGTTCGGCACCGCCGCCCTGGCTCTGCCCGCCGCCCTGCTCGCCCCCGGACCGATGGTCTCCCAGGTGCTGGCCTTCCCGCTCGGCCGCGGCGAGCTGCGCACCGAGGCCGCCAGCCCGCTGCCGGGCAGGCTGCTCGCCGACCTCGGCCCGGCCGGCTGGTGGGCGGCGCTCGCCCTGCTGCTGGCCGCCGGCCTGGCCGTCGCCGTCTCCCTGGTGCGCCGGCCGCCCCGCTCTCTGGTCGCCGCCGCCGACCGGCTGGCCCTGGGCCTGGGCGCCGCCTTCCTGCTGGCCCCGGCCGGCCGCTTCGGCTACCTGGCGCTGCCCGTCGTGCTGGCGCTCTGGGCCCGCGTCGTGCCCGGGGCTCGCCCGGTTCCCGCCTCCGCCCCGGCCCCGCGGACCGGCGCCGACCGCCCGAACCCCCTCTTCGTCTGACCGACCACCCCTCCCGGATACGAGGCACCGACACCCATGGGCACCACCCTGATCGTCACCAACGACTTCCCGCCCCGGCAGGGCGGCATCGAGACCTTCGTGCACGCGATGGCCGTCCGCGTGCCCGACCACGACGTGGTCGTCCACACCTCCGCCGAACCGGGCGCCGCCCGGTACGACGCCACCCTGCCCTTCCCGGTGGTCCGCGACCCGGCCCGCACCCTGCTGCCCACCGCCCGGGTCACCCGCCGGACGCTGGAGATCGCCCGCGCCCACGGCTGCGACCGGGTCTGGTTCGGCGCCGCCGCGCCGCTGGCCGCGATGGCGCCCGCGCTGCGCCGCGGCGGGATCGAACGGAGCGTCGCCACCACCCACGGCCACGAGATCTGGTGGGCCCGCGCCCCGCTGGCCCGCCGGCTGCTGCGCCGGATAGGCGACCACGTGGACGTGGTCACCTACCTCGGCGAGTACACCCGCCGCCGGATCGCCCCCGCGCTGGGGCCGCGGGCCCGGCTGGAACGGCTCGTCCCCGGTGTGGACGCGGGGACGTTCCGGCCCTCGGCGGAGCACCGCCGGGCGGTCCGCGCCGAGTACGGCCTCGGTGACGCCCCGGTGGTCCTCTGCGTGTCCCGGCTGGTGCCCCGCAAGGGCCAGGACGCCCTGATCCGGGCGCTGCCGCTGATCCGCCGGAGTGTCCCGGACGCCGTCCTGCTGCTGGTCGGGCAGGGCCCCGACGAGCGGCGGCTGCGCGGGCTGGCGGACCGGCTCGCGCCGGGCGCCGTGGTGTTCGCCGGCGGGCTGGAGCACGACGCGACCGCCCGGTACTACGCGGCGGCGGACGTCTTCGCCATGCCGTGCCGGACCAGGCGGGCCGGCCTGGAGGCGGAGGGCCTCGGCATCGTCCTGCTGGAGGCCGCGGCCGGCGGCCTGCCCGTGGTGGCCGGCCGCTCCGGCGGCGCGCCCGACGCCGTCCTGGACGGCCGGACCGGGAGCGTGGTGGACGGCCGGTCCGTGCCGGCCGTGGCCGACGCCGTCGCGGCGGCCCTGCTGGACCGGGACCGGGCCCGGGAGTTCGGGCGGCGGGGCCGCCGCTGGGTGGCCGACCAGTGGTCCTGGGAGGCCTCGGCCGAGCGGCTCACCCACCTGCTCACCCCCGGCGCGGAGCTGCGCCCCGTCACCGCCCCGCCGGCGGGATGACCGGCCGCCCCCGCAGGTACGCCAGCACCGCCAGCACCCGCCGGTTGCCCTCCACCGGGTCGACGTCCAGCTTCATGAAGATGTTGCCGGCGTGCTTGACCACCGAGGCCTCGGTGACGGTCAGCCGCTGGGCGATCGACTGGTTGTTGAGCCCCTCCGCCATCAGCCCCAGCACCTCCCGCTCGCGCGGGGTGAGCCGCTTCAACGGCTCGTCGGCGGTGCGCTGCCCGAGCAGCACCCGGACCACCTCCGGGTCCAGCACGGTCTGCCCGGCCGCCACCCGCTCCAGCGCGTCGATGAAGTCGGTGACCTCGCCGACCCGGTCCTTGAGCAGGTAGCCGAGGCCGCCCCCGGTGGCGGAGTCCTCGCCGAACAGCCGGGTCGCGTAGGCCGTCGCCACGTACTGGGAGAGCACCAGGACGGGCAACCCCCGGTGCCGGGCGCGCAGTTCGACGGCGGCCCGGAGCCCCTCGTCGCGGAAGTCCGGCGGCATCCGGACGTCGGTGATGACGACGTCGGGCCGTTCGGCGTCGACGGCCCGGGCCAGCTCCCCGGCCTCGCCGACGGCGGCGACCACCCGGTGCCCGACCCGGCCGAGCAGCTCCACCAGGCCGGCCCGCAGCAGTACGGCGTCCTCGGCGAGCACTACCCGGAGCACGGGACCTCCACGCGCAGTCGGGTCGGTCCGCCGACGGGGCTGGTCACGATGAGTCGTCCTCTCAGGATGGCCACCCGGTCGGCCAGCCCCTGGAGGCCGGCGCCGGCGGCGGGATCGGCCCCGCCACGGCCGTTGTCGGTGACGAGCAGCACGAGCTTCCCGTCCTCCAGGCGCGCCGCGACGTCGACCTCGCCGGCGCCGCTGTGCTTGGCGGCGTTGGTCAGCGCCTCGGTGACGGTGAAGTACGCGGCGGTCTCCACCGGGCCGGGCAGCCGGTGCGGCAGGTCGATGTCGACGGTGACCGGGACGGGGTGGCGCAGCGCCAACTCGGCGACGGCGGCGGGCAGTCCGTGGTCGGTCAGCACCTGGGGGTGGATCCCGCGCACCAGGGTGCGCAGCTGCTCCAGCGCCCGCCGGGCCTCGCCGCGGGCCCGGGTGACGAGTTCGGCGGCGGCCGGCTCCCGGCCGCGCAGCTCCAGTTCGGCCAGGCCCAGGGTCATGCTCAGGGCCACCAGCTGCTGCTGGGCGCCGTCGTGCAGGTCGCGCTCGATCCGGCGCCGCTCCGCCTCGAAGGCGTCCACCAACCGGGCTCGGGAGCGGGTGAGTTCGGTGACCCGGCCGCTCAGGTCCTCGTCCCGCGCCGCGAGCAGCAGCTGCGCCGTCCACACCTGCGCCCCGGCCAGCAGGGCCCCGGTGTAGGCGCAGAGCACCAGGCCGAGCAGCCCGGCGGCGGTGCCGGGCAGGGCCGCGAGCGGCTGCGAGATCGGCTGACCGGGGATCAGCATCACGGTGTCCGGGCTGACCGCCCACACGAACACCGGCGCCGCCGACAGCAGCAGCGAGAACCCGAACAGCGCGACGAAGCCGAGGCCGCTCGCCGTGAACAGCACGGCCTGGACCAGCAGGTACGCCAGTTCGCGCCAGGTGGCCCGCTCCCTGAGCCTGCTCCGCAGCCGGACGGCCGCCCCCGCGCCGGGCAGCGCACCGTGCGGGTCGGCCAGCGGCACCGGCTCGACCAGCAGCAGCCGCCGCCGCTCCAGCGCGCCGAGCGGCACCCCGAGCACGGCCGTCCCGGCCAGCACCAGCAGGCCGATCCCGACGACGGACAGCCCGAGGCCGACGAACAGCAGCACCGCGAGCAGCACCAGCACGGCGGCGCCCTGGAGGGTGCCGGTCAGCAGGAACGCCCAGACGCGCAGCGGCCACGCCGACCACAGGAAGCCCAGCGGCCGCCGTCGCAGCTCCGCCCAGACGGTGACTGTCCGGACGGTGACCGACCGGACGGTGACCGGCACGGCGCTCACGGCACTCCCCCTCCCCGGACGCGTACGAACCCTGCGGCCCGACCCTACCGGGCGACGGGCCGACGGCGGCTCGGGGGCGGTCCGGGGGCGGTTCGGGGGCCTCCGGGACGGGTGCGGCCGCGGTCCGCCCCTGCCGATCATGCCCGCGAGGGCATGGCGTGATAGCGGAATCGGTCTTGGAAGGGACAGGCCCGCAGGTCATAGCGTCGAGGGAGTTCACACCAGGGTTCTCGACGAAAGGGTCCACCATGGCCACCACCGCACGCAGCAGCAGGCACCTGACGGCCAGGAGGATCGCCGCCGCCTCCTTGGCCACCGCCGCGATCGGCCTCGCCGCCGTGGGCAGCGCGGACGCCGACGCCCCACGGCCGGGCCGCGTCGAGGTGCTCGAACTCAAGCTCCAGAACGACCAGTACGAGACCGTGGACGTCGGCCCGGCCGGGCCGAGCCTGGGCGACCAGGACGTCTACTCCGGCGGCACCGTCCAGGACGGCCGCACCGTCGGCCGCGGGGGCGGAAGCTGCCAGGTCGTCCAGGTCCACGGCGCGGAGGTCACCAAGCACTGCCTGCTCACCATCGAGGTCGAGGGCGGCTCGCTGACGATGCAGTCGCTCTGGACGAACGGCTCGGGCGCCCCGCTCGACATGGCCGTCACCGGCGGTACGGGCGCCTACGGCGGCGCGCGCGGCACGGTCCGCTTCTGGGACATCGGCACGCCGGACGAGCGGGCCCGGGTCGAGATCCAGCGCTGATCCGCCGGCTACCGGTCAGCGGCTGCCGGGCTCCGGGGGCAGTGGCAGGGGCCGCGTGCAGGTGGAGCGGCGGACGTAGGCGAGGCCGTCGTACTCCTCGGCCAGCACCGTCGGCGCCAGTTCGAAGCGGTAGCTGAAGCGGGGCACGCCCGCGCCGAAGCTGCGCAGGTAGTGGCGTTCGGCCAACCAGGCCTCGACGGCGGGCTCGCCGCGGGCGGCGCGCAGGTCGATCAGGTGGTCGTCGCGGTGGGCGGCGGCGAGCCGGCCCTCGACGGACTTCGGTCCGCCGCCGCCGATGCCGTGCCGGCGCGGCGGGCGGGCCCGGGTGGAGCCGGTGCGGGCCCGGAAGGCGCCCTTGCCGAGGAGCAGGCCGAGGGCGTAGTAGCCGTCGCCGTAGCGCTCCCGGAGGTGGCGGCCCATGGCGGGGACGCCGGCCGCGTAACGGCCGGTCATCACGTGGCTGTTGTGGGCCCACACGGCCGTCCGCAGCCCGGTGCCGTCGTGGAGTTCGGCGACGGCCTCGGCCATGTGGCGGTCCCGGGCGGCGAGCGATCCCTCCTCGGTCCTGCCGTCGGTGCCCAGCGGTGGGCGGCGGGCCAGGTCGGCGGCCCGGACCAGGTTGCGGGCGTGGGCGATCGCCCGGTCGGTGGCGGCGGCACCGGCCAGGGCCGCATGGTCCTCCCGGCGGTCCACCAGTTCGTCGAGCAACTGCCGGGCACCGGCGTGCAGTTCACCGCCGCCTTCGAGGTCCCCGGCCGGTGTGCTGTCGCCGATCGCCCGCAGGGTGCGGTGCACGGCGGCGGCCCGCTCGGGCGCCACCTGCCGGAGGAAGGCGTGGACCTCCTCGGCCGATCCGGCGCTGCGCTGCGGATCGACGCCGACGAAGCGCACCCGCCGGGCCTCGGGCAGCGCCCGGTTGTGCTCGCGCAACCATTCGACCAGGGCGAGCACTTCGTAGGTCTTCCAGGTCCAGAAGCCCAGCCGGTCCAGGGCGGTGACCGGGTCGCCGGTGCCGTACCGGACGTAGGCGTCCACCGCCCCGGCGGAGGCCGCGCTGGCCTCCATGGCCAGGGCCCCGAAGTCGAGTTCGCGGACCAGGAATTCGAGCAGCCGGTGCTTGAGCCGGAAGAACTCGGCCGTCCCGTGGGTGGATTCGCCGAGCCCGACGACCCGGGCCTCCCCCAGCACCCGGCGCAGCGGAGCCAGGTCGCCGGCCGGAGCCCCGGCATCCAGGCTGTCGAGCGGGACGGCGTTCGCCGCCAGCCAGTCCGTCACGTCATCGCCCATGTCCGCCCCTTCCGCGCCGCCCCGGCATCCGATCCTACGCGAACGAGTGGGCGGGTCCGACCACGGGAGCCCGGGATCTGACGCCTAATCAACAGTCTTTCCTCCGAACGGCGTCGAGGATCTCCCGGAGGTCCGCCAGCGCCGCCCCGGCCCCTTCGGCGACGGCCACGCCCGCGACGTTGACCACCACCTCGTCGACCCCGGCCCGGCCGTAGGCGGCCAGGCCGGCCGCCACCGCGTCGGCGTCGCCGTGGACGAAGGTGCCGGAGTCGACCAGGGCCCGGGCGCCCAGCGAGGGGCTGGACGGGTGCACCCGCAGCCCGGCCCGGCGGAGCATGTCGGTGTAGTGCGGCGAGGCCAGGTGCGCGTGGGCGGCGTCGTAGGCGAGCCGGTACGGGTTGCGCCCCGGGCGGTCCAGGGCCGCGTGGACGACGGTGACCAGCCTGGGCACCGGCCGGCCCGCCTCGGCCGCGCCCCGGGCCAGCGCCGGGGTGAGGACGTCCCGCAGGTACCCGGGCGGGGTCATCCAGGTGATGGCCGCGTCGGCCTCCCGCCCGGCCACCCGGGCCAGCGCCGGGCGGAGCACTCCGAGGCCCAGCTCCACACCGGGGTGGTCGAGTTCGTCCGGCAGTCCGCCGTGGGCGGCCCCGGCGAGCAGCGCCCGGACGGTGCGCAGGTACCCGGCGGCCGCCTCGCCGGGGCGCGGGTAGGGCGCGCCGCGCAGTTCGGCCACGAAGTCGGCGGCGCCCGGCCCGAGGCCGAGGACGGTCCGGTGGCCGGTCAGCCGGGCCAGCGAGCGGGCCTGGAGGGCGGCGTCGAGCTCGTGCCGCAGGGGCATCAGCGCGACGGCGGTGCCCACCGGCACCCGGTGGCCGAGCCCGGCCAGGTAGGCGAAGGCCTGGTGGGTCTCCAGGCGCAGTGACTGGCCCTGCCACAGCCGCGCCGCCCGGCCCTCCCGCACGAGTTCGGCGTACGGGACGAGCTGGGCCGGGTCGCTGGGCATGACCGGGAGGACGACGGAGATGGGCACGGGTCGGCTTTCGGTGCGGGGACGGTCGGAACCGGGACGGGCAGCACGGCGGCAGTCGGTGCGTCGCGGGCAGTACGGGGACGGTCAGTACGGGACGGTCAGTGCGGGGCACTGTCGGCGAGGTAGCCGGCCGCCTGGAGGCGGAAGAGCCGGGCGTAGACGCCCTCGGCCCGGAGCAGTTCGTCGTGGGTGCCCTCCTCCGCCAGCCGGCCGTTCGCGACGACGACGATCCGGTCGGCGATCCGGACGGTGGAGAAGCGGTGGGCGATGACCAGGGAGGTGGACTCGCCCGCGATCTCGCGCAGCCGTCCGAAGATCTCGGCCTCGGCCTCGGCGTCGATCGCGGCGGTCGGTTCGTCGAGGACGACGATCGGGGCCCGGCGCATGAACGCCCGGGACAGGGCGATCTTCTGCCACTGGCCGCCGGAGAGCTGGTGGCCCTCCTCGAAGTGCCGGCCGAGCATGGTGTCGTAGCCGCCGGGGAGGGCGTCCACGACGGGGGCCGCGCCGGCCGACCCGGCGGCCTGCCGGACCCGGTCGAGGTCGTCCAGCGACTCGACCCGGCCGAAGCCGATGTTGTGCCGCACGCTCATCTCGTAGCGGATGAAGTCCTGGAAGATCACGCCCATGTTCCGTTGCAGCCCGTCGATGTCGTACTCCTCGATCGGGACGCCGTCGATCAGGATCTGGCCGCCGGTCGGCTCGTACATCCGGGTCAGCAGCTTGACGACGGTGGTCTTGCCGGCGCCGTTCTGGCCCACCAGGGCGACGCAGGCGCCGGCCGGGATGCGGAAGCTCAGCCGGTCCAGGACGGGCCGGTCGGTGCCGGGGTAGCGGAAGCTGACGTCACGGAACTCGATGCCCTCGCGCAGGGTGGCCGGGAAGGGCCGGTCGCCGCCGGCGATCCGGCGTTCCGGGAGGTCGAGGAAGCCGAACAGGTTGCCGAGGAAGAGGGTGTCCTTGTAGAGCGCGGCGGCGCCGAGCAGCAGTCCGTGCGCGGCCACCTGCACCGTGCCGATGGCCTGGAGGTAGCCGGCCAGCTCGCCCACCCGGCTGCCGTCGGCGGCGTCCCGGATCGCCCACAGCAGGGCGCCGGAGGAGGCGAGCACGCTCAGCAGGCCGAAGCCGCCGACGGTGACGGACTGGCGGCGGGCCACGCCGCGGTCGATCCGGAAGAAGCGGTGGACCAGCTCCCGGTAGCGGTCCAGCAGGTAGGGGCCGAGCTGGAAGAGCCGGACCTCCTTGAAGGAGTGGTCGGTGGTGGTCAGGTACTGGTAGTAGTACAGCCGCCGACGGTCGGCCGTACGGGCGTACTCGATCTCGAAGACCTTGTGGCCGAACGCCATGTGGGCGATCACCGAGGGGACCGGGGCCGCCAGGATGACCAGCGCCACCCAGGGGCTCCAGGCGAACAGCACCGCGCTGACGGACAGCAGGGTGACCAGTTCGCGGGCGGCCTCCAGCATCTCGGCGAACAGCTGGTAGACGCGGCCGCCGTTGCTCTCCTGGAAGGCCCGCTGGAGCTTGTCGTACGCGTCGGCGTCCTCGTACTGCTGGAGGTCCAGGGTGATGCCCTTGCGCATCACCTGCTCACCGATGCTGGTGGTGAGCTCCAGGCGCAGCAGCGAGTCCAGGTACTGGACGGCGATGCCGAGCAGGTGGCCCGCCACGGCGAGGGCGAGCAGCTGGTAGCCGGCCCGCAGGGCGTCGTCGCGGGCCCCGGCCACGCCGCCGACGGCGTCCGCGACGCTCTGCACGACCTGCGCGGTGAGCGCGATCTGCAGGCCGGGGACGGCGGCGTTCAGCACGGTGCAGAGCGCGTAGCCGGTGACCTTGCCGGGGCTGAGCCGCCAGAACAGCGCGATGACGCGCAGCCAGGTCATCGTCCGCCCTCCCGTCCGGTGCCGCGGCCGCCGTTCCCGGCGGGGGGCTCGGCAGCGGCCTCGGCGGCGAGCCGGCCGCGGACGGCGCGCAGGGTGTGCCGCCACAGGCCGTAGGCGCGCTCCTCGCGGGCCAGGTCGATCGGCAGCAGCCGGTTGACCTGGAGGTGCGCGAGGCTGGCGAGCACCTGCCGCTCGCTGCCGACCAGCCGCCCGGCCCCGGCGGCCCGGCGGACCGCCGCCGCGGCCGCACCGGCGGCGGGCCGCTGGGCGGTGAAGGCCTCGGCGAGCAGCAGCCGGTGCCGGGCGCCCTCCTCGTGCGGCCGGCGCGGCCAGGGCCGCAGCAGCTCGCAGAGGTAGTCGCGGTCGGCGCGGAAGGACCGGCGGACGGCCTCGTCGTCGGCCCGGCCGCCGGAGGCGAGGTCCGCGCGGTCCGGCAGCGGGACGCCCCACTGGGCGTACAGCAGGTCGACGGCGGCGACCAGCAGCGGCTCGGGCCGCAGGTCGGGGCGGCCGGCGAGCAGCCCGACCGAGGCCTCGCTGCTGGCCTCGAAGAGCCGCTCGACGGCGTCGTAGCAGTCGGCGCCGCCGTAGCGGGCGACCTCGGGCGCGTAGGAGGCCACCGTGAGGTCCCGGGCGAGGCCCCGGCCCGCCAGGTCACGCCCCCAGGCGAGCAGCCGGGCCAGGGTGCGCGGCGCGTCGGCGCTGCGCACCCGCAGCCGCAGGTGCGGGTGGGGGTCGGCGTAGCGGAGGTAGAACCAGCGGTCCAGCAGGCCCTCGGCGCGCAGCTCGGCGAGCAGGTCGGGCAGCGGGCCGGTGAGGATCTCGTCCTGGCGCTCCGGGCCGGCGTACACCTGGAGGAACGACCACTCGCCGCCGGGCAGGTGCCGCGGCACCGGGGCGGTGGTCCGGCCGCCGGCCGGGTGGCGGGCGGCCGAGGCGGCGTCCCGGACGATCAGCGGGACGACGACCTCCTCGTGGTGGCGCCGCCCGTGCCCGTCCGTCAGCCAGAGCCGGTCGTGGACGGGCAGCAGCTCCTGGAAGGTCAGCGCCGCGCCCGGTCCGAGCGCCTCGCGCAGTTCGGGGAGGGTCTGCGGGTGGTCGAGGTCGAGCAGCAGCCGGTTGTCGTCCTCGACCAGGTAGACGTGCCGGGGGACGTTCCAGCGGGCCCGCCAGGCGGCGGGGTCGGCGAGGTCGGGCGCGGTGAGCCGCCACTGGGCGGGGCGGAGCACGACCCGGCCGCGGACCACCCGGGGGAGGAACGGCGCCCGGGCGAGCCGCCCCCAGCCGAAGGCGACCGGCAGCACGTACCCGTCGTAGGACACCTCCAGCAGGAACCGGGCCGTGTCGGGGGCGACCAGCGGGCTGAGCATGTGGTGCTGGGCGACGACCACCTCCCGGCCGAGCCGCCGGGACCACAGGTAGAGCCGGCCCTCGGTGGCGCCGAGCAGCAGGTCGTCGAGCGGGACGACCCGGTCCGGCGGCACCGACGGGGTGCTGTTGACCGGGATCTCGTACGGCCGGATCCGCGGCCGGACGGCGACGTTGGCGGCGCGGCCCCAGGTCGGCCGGAAGGCGAGTTCGGCGTGCACGGCGTCGGGGAACAGCGCCTCCTCGCGCCGGGCGTACGCGCGCAGCCGCTCGACGGCGCCGTCCCCGAGCAGGTCGAAGAAGCGGCCGAAGGTGCGCCCGCCCTGGGCCATCCCGTCGGAGCGCAGCACGGCCCGCCACTCGCCGCGGTCGATCGCCTCCCGGTCGGCGGCCTCGATGCTCAGGTAGGCGTCGACCACCGGCAGGACGGGTGCGGTGCCGGGCTTGCCGGGCGGGGCGAGCCGGTCCAGTCTGGCGTCGGTCAGCTCGACCTCGAACGCCCGCTCCCACCAGGCCTCCTGGGCGAGGTCGAGCAGGGCGGCGTCGAACCGGGCGGTGTCCGGCGGGGTGGTGGTGGGCGGCAGGTCGAAGGCGCGGCCGGGCTGGGTGTAGAGCGGCGGCGCGTCCAGGCCGGTGTCGGCGCCGAGCACCTCCAGGACGGGCACCCGGGCGCCGGCGCCGTAGCGTTCGACGAACTCCTCGCGGTAGCGCGCCAGGTGCTGGTGGTCGGTGCCGGAGGCGGCGGCCAGCCGCAGCAGTACGTCGACCGCGTCGGCGGCGGCTTCGCCGACGGCACGGTTCAGGGTGGGTGTGCGCAGGTCGAGGGCCGCGTCCAACTGGTAGGTGCGGCCGCGGTGTTCGGGGACCAGCGCGGTCTGGGCGGCGGCCAGCGCGCGCAGGCCCGCGACGTCGTGGGCGGTCCGGGTCAGGTCGACGACCGCGCGCAGGCCCTCGGCCACGTCCTCGGCCCCGGGCAGCCCGGCGACCTTCTTCAGCAGGTACTCGTCGGGCCGGGCCTCGGTCTGCGGCGGGCGCAGGTCGCTGCCGAGGAAGCCGAGCTCCCACAACTGGCGGACCAGACCCGTGACGGCGTCCTCACCGGCCTCCGGGAAGGCCTCGGCCAGTTCCGCGACCAGCCGCCGGTACGGGACGGGCGCCGCCGCGGTCCCCAGCGCGAGCCGGACCGGACCGGTGGCCCGGATCCGGACGGCCCGCTTGTCCTCCTCGCCGTGCACCTCGGTGAAGGGCAGCACCATCCGGTCCCCGGCGAGGTGCGCGGTGGAGTTGGCGACCACGTCGAGGTGGGGCAGCAGGGCCTGGTCGCCCTCCAGCCGGTGGACGAGCGCGAACAGCCACTCCAGGTCGCTGCGGACCCGGGTGGCGCGGACCGCCGGGCTGCCCAGCCGGGCGGTCGTGCGGTCGCCGAACTCACCCATCGCGACCCCGGCGAACGCCCCGAACGGGGTGGGGCGGGTGGACATCCGGGTGAGGTAGCGCAGCAGCGTGGAGTGCAGGCGCCGGGTGCGGCGCCCGTCCGCCCGGTCGGGCCGCTCCAGGGCGGCCACCAGGTCCTCGCTGGCCACCAGCAGCGCCCGGCGGACCTCCGGGTCCTCGGCGAGGGCGAGCAGTTCGGCCCGGGTGCGGGCCGGGTCGGCGGTGATCCGGTGGTAGGCGTCGACCGGCAGCGCGGGCGCGCGCAGCAGGAAGAAGTCGGCGGGGACGTACCGGGACACCCGGCTCACCGCCCCAGGAAGACGCGGAACCAGGCGGGCCGCTCGTCCGCGAGGGCGGCCAGCAGCGCCAGGGCGACGCCCGCGGCGCCGGAGAGCAGCCCCGGATCGTCGACGGTGTTGCCGGGCAGGTCCTCGTCGGCGAACACCACCGGGTGCCGGGGGTCGGCGTACGCCAGCAGCCGTTCCAGCAGTCCGGGCAGCGCCTGCGCGGCCGCCGCGCTGTGCGGGCCGAACTCCTCGGCCAGCATGACGAGTCCGGCCAGGCCGTGGCAGAGCGTGGGGGTGCGCGGCTCGGCGCCGGCGGCCCGGCGCAGCGCGGCCTCGAAGGCCTCGACGGCACTGACGCGCAGCCCGTCGTCCCCGGTGCAGTCGGCGACGGCGAGCAGGGCCGCGGCGATCCCGGCGGTGCCGTAGCACCAGGCGAGTTGGTCGTGGCAGTGGGCGACGGGCCGCTCGGCGCCGAGCTCGTCGACCGGGACGCCGTTGGCCCACAGCGGGCCCTGGTCGTCGGTCAGCCGGTGGCCCAGCAGCCAGCCGGTGAGCGCCGTGAGGGCCTCGCGCTGGCCGGGGCGGCGGTGGCCGGCGGCCCAGGCGGCGGCGAGGGCGACGGCCACCCCGGGCACGCCGTGGGAGACGCCGAGGTTGAGGTAGCCGTGCGGGTACTGCCGGTGGTGGTCGCCGACCGGCGGGTAGACCTCGGGACGGAGCAGCCAGCCCCGCGCGGTTCCGGCCGGCTCGGCGGGCCCGGCCTGCCGGATCAGCCGGTCGAGCAGCACGGCGGCGGCCTCCCGGACCCGCGGGCCCGGCTCGGGCAGGGCGCTGAGGCAGGTGAGCACGCCGGCCGCGCCGTTGACCAGGTCGTAGTCGGTGTCACTGATCGGCTGCCCGTCCTCCGGCCACGGGGTGGCGATCGCCTGCTCGGCGAGCTGGTCGTACAGGCGCAGCAGGCTGGGCCGGAACCGGGGTTCGTCCTCGGCGCAGTCGGCCAGGGCCAGGGCCAGGCCGGCGGTGCCGCCGAACAGGCCGGGGCCGGAGAGCGGTTCGACCTGGGTGGCGAGCACCGCCTCGCGGATGTGGCCGTGGGCGTGCTCGTGGTCGCCGAGGCCGGCCCGGGCGGCGTACAGGTGGAGCAGGGCGAGGCCGGCCTGGCCGTGGCTCAGGCTCGGCGGGTACCAGCCCATCGGCACGGCGGCCTGGTCGGCGGCGCGGAGCGCGAGTTCGGTCCACTGCTCGGTCGTCGCGGTCCGGGACACCACGAGGCGCACCGTGTCGCGGACCCGTTCGGCGAGCGGGGCGTCAGGGGTGCGGACGGACGGTTCGCCGGTTTCCCGGACGGTGTGCATGTGTTCTCCCTCGGAGGGTGGCGCCGGGGCGGTGGCGGCCCCGGCCTGGTGACGGTCCCGGAGTTCGCGGCGGGCCGGGGGTCCGCGGCGGCCCTGGAGTTCGCGGCGGCTGTGGAGTTCGCGGCGGCCCGGCGCGAGAATGGGCGGACGGGTGCTGCCGTGTCCTGTATCCACGGCAGCACCCGTCACCTCACCGGAGGTCAGTCCTGCTGCGGGTTCGAGCAGATGCCCGAGGTGCACAGGGTGGTGCAGACACAGGTCGAGGTCACCTTGCAGCCGATCCGGGTGCAGATGGTGCGGGTGGCGAGGGTGCTGATCGACGGCGTCGGCAGCTGGCCGCCGCCCTGGACCGGCGAGCTGATGCGGGCGTCCAGGTCGAATGCGTTGTCGGACATCGCGAATTCCCTTCGAATCGTCCCGTTCCGGTTTCCCGGGCGGGTTCGGGGGTGCCTCCCCCGTGATTCGATGATGTCCCGGCGGGCTTTCCGTGCCTATTGTCGCGGGCGACAGTCCGGCGACGGTCCGGCGGCTTTCCGTGATTCAGGCGGCGGGCGCCCTGGGGGTGCGGTCCGGCGCAATGAGGTGGGCGTAGGAGGCCAGGCAGCCGGAGAGCCGGGATTCGAGTTCGAGTTTCTCCAGGACGGCCGTGAGATGGGCCCGCACGGTGCGTTCGGTGACCTGTAGCCGGGCGGCCATCTGCTGGTTGGTCAGGCCTTCGGCGAGCATCACGAAAACCTCGCGCTCACGGGGTGTCAGTCGGCCGACACGGTCCAGTGCGTGGGTCCAGGCGGGTCCGCCTGAGGCGGCCGCCGTCGTGGTCGCGAAGTCATTCACGTCATCTCCCCGTTGTCCATCCGACGGATTCGGTGGGGCGGCTCCGTCCGGGCCGCACAGGACAGAACGTAGGCACTGTTCGAACCGGAAGCAACCGTGTTCCGCCGTTGGCTACGGAGCGTCAGGACGGCGCCGGACCGTGGCGTCCGGGCCTCCGGCGGCGGTGTCCGGTGGCACCGGGGGACTCCCCGCACAGGCGGAAGGCGGCGCTCCGGCGAAACCCCCGCCATTCGGCGGGGATGGTTCCATTGGCACCATTCTCACCGTCCGTGGAGGCCTTCGGCGGTGCCCGGTGCGGCGATCGGCGGAAACCGGCGCGGGGAATCCGGAATTCGACCCGCCGGTTACCGGGCGGACCCCCTTCCGGCGATCCTGACACAGCCGAAGCTTGACTCCCCGTTGACCAAGTCGGTTAACATTGCCGACATGAGCATTGCAATGCCGGGCTCACCATCGCCACTCCACGTCCGGATCGAGCGTCAGATCCAGTGGTCGATCGAGCGGGGGGAATATGCCGAAGGCGAGTCGCTGCCCCCGGCGAGCGACTTGTCCGCGAATTTCCGGGCCAACCGGAACACCGTTCTGCGCGCGCTGCGGAAATTGCGCGCCAAAGGACTCATCGATTTCGGCCGCGGTCGCGGAATCATCGTCGTGGCGCGTTCCGGGGCCGCGCAGGGCGACGTCGCGGGTCTGTCCGAACAACTGCGGCAGCTGGTCGCCGTGGCCGACGCCCACGGCGTGGCCCGCTCCTCGCTGATCTCCGCCATCGAGCGCATGCCCCGCCCGGCCGAGGGCGCGACGGCACCGCGCCGGGCGGGCCACCGCCCGCCGGGACGCCCCTGAGACAGGCCCTGAGACGGGCCCCGAGACGGGCCCTGTGGCGGCTTCCGTGAGCGGGCTTCCGTCGGCGGGTCAGGCGCCGGCTGCGGCGGCCTCGGCGAGGGAGTCGAGGACCGGGCGGAGCAGCGGGTGCCCGTCGGCGCCGGCCCGGACGGCGGCGAAGACCCGGCGGGTGGCGAGGTCGCTGTCGACCGGGCGGACCGCCACCCGGGCCAGGTCCACCCCGCGGAGCGCGGAGCGCGGCACCAGGGCGACACCGGCGCCCGCCGAGGCCAGGGCGACGACGGCGCGGAAGTCGTCGGAGGAGTGCAGCAGGCGCGGCTGGAAGCCGGCGTGCTCGCAGGCGAGCAGGACCACGTCGTGGCAGGGGTTGCCCGGGTAGGGGCCGATCCACGGCTCGTCCGCCAGCGCGGCCACCGCCAGCGGCCCGGCCTCGGCGGCCAGCGGGTGGGCCAGCGGCAGCACGGCCTCGAAGGGTTCGGCGTACAGCGGGACCCTGGTCAGCCGGGCGTCGTCGGCGCGCGGGGCGCCGCGGTACTCGACGGCCACCGCGAGGTCGGCGCGGCCGTCCAGCACCATCGGGAGGCTGGCGTCGCCCTCGGCGTCCAGCACCTTGAGCCGCAGGCCGGGGGCGCGACCGGCCAGCAGGCCGATCGCCGGGGCGAGCACGTGCGAGATGCCGGTCGCGAAGGAGGCGACGGTGACCTCGCCCGCGACGCCCGCGCTGTACGCGGCGAGGTCGGCCTCGGCCCGCTCCAGCTGGGCGAGCACCGCGTCGGCGTGGCCGAGCAGGATCTCCCCGGCGGCGGTCAGCCGCACGCCCCGGCCCTCCCGGGCCAGCAGGTGGTGGCCGGTCTCCTGTTCCAGGGCGGCCAGCTGCTGGGAGACCGCGGAGGGGGTCAGGTAGAGGGCGGCCGCCGCGGCGGTCACGGTGCGGTGGTCCGCCACGGCCCGGAGGGTCCGCAGCCGTCGTGCGTCGATCACACGTCAATTCTGCCAGCGCGGCGGAGCGGGCCGTCCGGGGTGCCGCTCCCGGGGCCGTCCGGGGCTTCCGGGACGCCGCCTGCGGGGCCTGCGGGGTGCCGCCGGCAGGGCCGCTCGCAGGGCGGTTTCCGGGGCAGTACCACCGGTGGCGTATTTCGGCCCGAGATCGTCTCGGCCCGTTGACCGCCCGGTCCGCACGGCGCTTGGCTCGGGAACGGACCGGGCCGGGGACTCCGGGGCCCGGTACTCGTCATCTGGGGAGGATGTCCATGATCACCGTCCGTTCCCGCCGCCGGCTCGCCCGCGCCGGCTGCGTCCTGGTGGCCGCCCTCGCGGTCGGCGCCGTGATGCCCGCCGCCGAGGCCCGGCCGCCGAAGGGCGACACCGCCCGGGTCAGCGAGGGCTTCAAGGGGGAGCAGCTGAACGGCGCCTCGACCGGGCTCGGGCTGAGCGCGGACGGCCGTTCGGCGCTGTTCTCGTCGGCCGCGACCGACCTGCTGCCGTCCACCGGCACCCCGAACTCCGGCGAGGTCTACGTCCGCGACCTGCGCAACGGCCACATCGAGCGGGTCAGCGTCGCCGACGACGGCTCGCAGCTGAACGCCCCCACCACGGACGCCTCGATCAGCGCGGACGGCCGGTTCGTGGCGTTCAGCACCGCCGCCACCAACGTCGTCCCGGGCCAGGCGAAGCACGAGAACGACGTGTTCGTCCGCGACCGCTGGACGGGGCGCACCGAGCTGATCACCGGCGGCCTGCTCGCCACCGCGGACGACGAGACGATCCGCAGCGCGGACAACCCCACGCTGAGCGCGGACGGCCGCTACGTCGCCTACGCCTCGAACCGCACCGACCTGACCACCGGCATCCGCCGCGGGAAGATCAACATCTACGTCACCGACCGCTGGACCCACACCACCCGGCTGGTCACCACCGGACCGGCGGGCGGCACCGGCGCGGACAACCACTCCTACCGTCCGACCATCAGCGCGGACGGGCGCACGGTCGGCTTCGTCTCCCGGGCCTACAACCTCACCGACCCCGCCCCGGGCACCCCCGCGGCCCCGGCGGCGGCGGACGCCGAGCTGGCCGGCCCGCGCTTCTACCCGTACTACGTCTGGTCCGCCGCCACCGGCCGGACGGTCGTCGCCGGTGTGGACACCACCGGCGCCGAGCGCGGCGTCGGCCTGATGGACGCCCGGATCAGCCCCGACGGCCGCTACGCGCTGTACGGCATGCCGACCTACGGCGTCGGCCCCCGCCCCGGCAACCACGGCCTCCGGATGGACCTGTACGTCCACGACCTGGTCACCGGCAAGGTCACCCTGGTCAACACCCCGCTGCCCGGCACCACGCCCACCGACGGCTCCTACGACCCGGCGATCACCGCCGACGGGCGCTGGGTCTACTTCGACTCCGCCGCGGACGACCTGGTGGCCGACGACACCAACCAGTCCTCCGACGTGTTCCGCCGCGACCTGTGGACCGGCCGGATCGAGCGGGTCAGCCTCGCCTCGGACGGCTCCCAGAGCACCGCCGCCGCGCAGAACCCGTACGTGGACGCCGAGGGCGGCACGGTGCTGTTCGACGCCGAGGACGGCAACCTGGTGCCGGGCGACACCAACACCGCCACGGACGTGTTCCGCCGCCGCCTCTGAACCGCGCCCGGCCTCTCCACCCTGCCCGCACGGCCCGCCGTCCGATTACGTCTGTTGACGTATTTTCCGTCCGGATTCATCTCAGCTGTTGACCCGGGGACCGTCCGGCGCTTGGCTCGTTCCCGGACCGACCGCCCGGGGGGGCCTGTCCGACCGGGCGCCGCCCCGCCCTCCGACTGCGGGAGGGCGGGGCGGCGCCGGCCTCAGCGGACGGGTAGCGAGACCTCCGCCGGACCGAAGGCCACCGTGCCGTCCGACGGCGTCTCGCCGCCGTACAGGCCGTCCCGGGTGCCGAGCACCAGCGCGAGCCGGTGGCCGGCCGGGAGGTCGTACGCGGTGGGGAACAGCGTGACGTCCAGCGGGAAGGACTGCCCCGCCGTACGGCCGGACCAGCTCTGCGGGGCGTGCGCGATCAGCCGCCCGACGCCGAGCGCGTCCACGTCGTAGAGGTACGCGACGGCGGTGCCCTGCGGGGCGGAGCCGGTCACGGTGGTGTGCACCCGGACGGCCCCGCGCACGGACAGGCCCCGCTCGTACGGCTCCGACTGCCGCACGGCGGCGGCCTCGCGGTCCAGCAGCGGGACCAGGACGGTCGGCGGCTGGTGCAGCCACTGGTCGACCAGGCCGGAGAGCAGCACGGTGCCGCCGCTCGCGCCGGAGGACCGGTCGCCGCGGACGGTGGCGGTGCCGGCCAGGTCCAGCCGCTCGGTGCGGGAGGCGACCGACTCCCAGTCCGGGTACGCCTCGTGGGTGCCGGTCGGGCGGACCTCCAGGCCGACGCCCGGCGGCAGGCCCGCGCCCGCCACGCCCTTGAGGTGCTGGTCGAGCCAGCCGCGGGCGTCGTCCCAGGTGGCGTTGGAGAAGCCGAGCAGGCCGGTGAACTCCTGGCTGGCGTGGTCGCCGGGCCGCAGTTCGAGGCGCTTGGGGACGGTCAGCCGCCGGTAGAAGTCGGTCATCTGGCCGGGGTTGAAGAAGCTGTCGCTCCAGCCGTTGGCGAGGTAGACGGCGGCGCCGTTGGCGTTGATCCGGTCCAGGTAGGCCGCGGGCGAGCGGAGCTTCGCCCAGGCGATCACGTCGGGGAGGTCGTGGTCGCCGAACAGGTCGTCCAGGGCGGCCGCGAACTCCGGGCTCTTGCGCCCGGTCAGGCCCTCGATCCGGGCCAGCCGGGTGGCCGCGGCGGTGTGCCGGGTCTGTCCGCTGTACAGCGCGTCGGTCAGGTCGGCCCAGCCGCTGAGCGAGGCGACGGCCTTGATCCGCGGGTCGAACGCGGCGCCGAGGAGGGTGAGGCCGCCGCCGAGCGACAGGCC
Organism: Kitasatospora sp. NPDC059160; assembly: GCF_042755465.1. Taxonomy (NCBI): domain Bacteria; kingdom Bacillati; phylum Actinomycetota; class Actinomycetes; order Kitasatosporales; family Streptomycetaceae; genus Kitasatospora; species Kitasatospora sp. NPDC059160. Next base: position 42,120 of record NZ_JBHZCN010000042.1, read on the forward strand.
GATCATGCCGACCCGGTCCGGGTCCGCCGGGGTCTGCGCCAGGGCCCAGTCGATCACCGTCGAGATGTCGGCGACGTCCTTGGGCCCGGCGACGTCCACCTCCCCGCCCGAACCCCAGAACCCGCGCACGGTGTACGTCACGACGACGTACCCGGCGGCGGCGAACCGGTGCCCCTGGGCGACGTACTCCAGGTCGTTCTGCCCCCAACTCGCGGGCTGCACCACCACCGGGTAGCGGCCGCGGGCGTCGGCGCCCGGGGTTCCGGCGGGCGGGGTGAAGACGTCGGCCTTGAGCACGACGCCGTCCCGGGCGGTGATGTCCGCCAGCCGGAAGCCGCCGAGCGCGGACGCGGCGGCGGACCCGAACGCTGGTGCGGCCGGCGCGGGTTGGACCATCGCGGGTTGGGCCACAGCACCGGCCCCGAGCCCGAGCGCCAGGGCCAGGGCCAGGGCCAGGGCGGTGCTCGCCGCCCGGTGTCCGCCGGTTCGGTGGGGTCGTGCCATCACGCGCTGCTCCCTCGGTCCACTTGATGTGATCACGACGAGCCTAGTGATCACAGCCGACCCCGGAGGAGGTGGTGATCAGCCAAATTACTGGCCGGTAACGTGACCTGGCGGCGGAACCGCGAACGGGGGTGGGACACCGGTGCGAGCCGGTGTCCCCCCCCCCAGGCGGGGGGGGGGGGCAGTTGGTCATCGGGGCGCGCGGGGGTGGGGAATAGATTAAACAACCCCCCCGCGCGGGGGT